>DUOU01000089.1 GCA_012838685.1 Bacteroidota bacterium
AGCCAACAAAATAGAGGCAAGAACGAAGTTTCAGCTTCTTGGAGTGGGATTCGCAGTGGGGAAAAACTTTTTTTCAATCGACGTGAACATGAACCTTAACGCTTATGGCGCTATTCCAGGTGATATTGTCAGGTTGGCCGTCGAAGGTAACGAACAGTTTGTTGGGTCATCGATGAATTTTTCCTCTTTGGGTACCAGTGCGAATATGTACAGAGAAGTAGGAGTAGGGTTCTCCCGCGCCATTATGGACAATTTAAGGGTTGGCGTAAAAGGTAAGTTACTTTTTGGAACAGCATCGATATCCACAAAAGTAAAGTCTCTGGAAATAGATATTTCGGAGGATTACGTCCATACACTCAATGCCGAAATGTCTCTTTTGTCGAGTGGACCCATAGCGGTCGCCACCAATCCGGAGAACGGGATTGACAGTATCTATGTGAGGAATATGGAAATGGAATCATTTTCCGAAATTTACAAATTCTTAATGAGAGGGGGCAATCTTGGGCTCGGACTTGATTTGGGCGCGCAATATGACCTGACAGACAGGATAAAACTTTCCGCCTCAATAACCGATATAGGTTACATAAAATGGAAAAAGGAAGCGTCGAAAATGAATCTTAAAGGAGAGTTTACATATGATGGATTTGATATAAGTGATGTAATAAATGGCAGTATGTCAATGGACTCAGTGTTTGGAACCATGCTCGACTCATTGCAGGAATCAATGAACGTTACCGCAACTGAAAGCAAGTTCACCACATGGCTGCCCAGCAATATCAACCTTGGAGGCAGTTTTGATGTAACCGATTTTTTTACTGCTGGCGTTCTCTCCACTACAAGGATTGTTGGGGGTCGCGTAAAACATGCCCTTACACTTTCGGGCAACGTGAATTACAGGAATCTTGTGACAACATCACTTTCGTACACTATGGCTAACAGAAGTTACGGTAATATTGGGTTTGGGTTGGGATTGCGGCTTGGAACAGGGCAGTTCTATCTGATAACTGATCACATTCCAATGGCTTTTAATCAGTTAACATGGACAGAATCCGAATCCGGTGAACCCAGATCCGTTAAAATACCTTCAAACTGGAATATGTTCAATATGCGCTTGGGATTCAACCTTGTCTTTGGTAACAGGCCGCCCAAGGCGAAAGATTAGAACCATTTTTTGCGTTTGAAATAGTAGATCATTAGGGCGACGACAGCAATAATCACTGTCAGCATCATGTAATAGCCATATTCCAGGCGCAGTTCCGGAATATTGTCGAAATTGGTGCCATATACCCCTACAATAAATGTTATAGGAATAAAGATAACAGAGAAGATAGTAAGGACTTTAAGAATGGCGTTCAAACGTGAACTCATGTTCGTATGGAATATGTTTAATTGATCCGACAGTATCTCCCTGTAGTTGTCTATTGTCTCATTGGCCAGTTCAATGTTGTTCTGCAATTCTTTGAGGTGTATTTCCATATAATCGTTTATCAGATCGGAGTCGGTTTTGCCCAGATTAAGCACCAACTCCCTGCAGGGTTTGATTATTTTTCGCAGGTATACAAGTTCGCTTTTATATCTGTTGATATCTTCAAGATGGCTCGATGAATCGGATTCAATCAACTCGTCATCAATATCTTCGATTTTCTCTCCCAATTGGGATATTATATATATATAATTATCTATTATCACATCCAACAAGGCGAACATGAGGTAATCGGTACCAGAGCCCCTGATCCTTTTTCTGTTTTTTCTCAGCCGTTCCCTGATTGGATCAAACAGATCACCCTCCTTTTCCTGAAAAGAGATAAGGATATTTTCCTTCATTATTATGGCGAAATTCTCCGATTCGAGTTTTTGGCTTTCGTCGTTTACCCGAAGCATTTTTAGTGACACAAATATACAGGTGTCGTATTCGTGTACCTTGGGTCTGATGTGGGTATTGAGCAGATCCGAAATTATCATAGGGTCAATGTCAAATCCAACCGACAAATCGTTCATGATTTCCTCGTCATGTAATCCATCAATGTTCAGCCATGAAACCGTGGAAGATTTGCCACATTCCAGGACTTCATCAATGGAACCGACCTCTTTTTCCATTATTTCGTTCGGATTGTAATCGATTAACCGGATCCTGGTCTTGGCACATTTGACCTCCCCCCGAAAATGTATCGCATCGGGCGCCAAGCCAATCGATTCTTTTTTTGCCTTAAGGAATCTTGCCATAATAGGTTTATTTGGAATTATACAAAATTATTGTTTTTTGTTCTCAACAACCAACTAATGGAACCAGAAACCCGACCCTATCCAATTTCACACAAAAAAGAGCGTCGTTAAACGCTCTTCTATAAACAATTTGATCGGAAAAAATTCAGAGAAGTTTCCTTAAAGATTCCAAGCTATAAAATATGGACAGACATTATATTACCAAATGTATCTTATACCCAAAGCGGCTCCCCATCCAAATCCGGCGTTATCTCCCAAAAAATCCCACATTGGACGGACATCGACACTGGCAAGAATAGGCACATCAGCTTCTCTTAAGAAATCATACTCAAGACCAATCTGACCTCCTATGGTCACGTTAAAAGAGGATTGATTCGCCCCGATAAACAGACCCGCACCTACACCAGGGCCTACGTACCAGTTGAGAGCATCGGTTATATTCCAGTCCCAGTGATATATACCAAGCGCATATATTCTATCATGATCATTATTGTTGTCGACTGAGTAACCAAAATCGAACTCAATACGGTTGGCGTTACTTATCCCCTTCTGATAAGAGAGTTCACCTCCAACATAACTTCCACCGCCAAGCCTTACACCGAAAGCGTTAGCATTGACCTGTGAAAACGCGAGAGTGCTGAAAGCACAAAAGACTAGCGATAATACAAATACTTTTTTCATGTAATAGAGTGTTTGGTTTAAATTATGTTTATTGTCCATGTTCAGTGCGCGATTCAATCATAAAAGTTACTTTACGAATTTTGTGCGTTGTTAGTTGCTACAAAAACACTCAAAACACTGTAAATTAAACTTATAAATACCTTTAATGAATGGAATTTAACACTAACACGCCGCAAAAGTAATCATTATTTCCAATTTTTTTCCATTTACCCCGATTAATTGATAAACCAGATTAAAACTCTTAATATTAACCTTTTGTGGAAAATTCAAATCGGGATTCATTAATAGAATTTCATATTTTATTTCTATAAACGTTAATATGGTTGTCCCAACATTATTTTAGTAACTTCGCGAAGATGCCGGAAATATCGGACAACGATGATCTTGGTTTATCGGAAACAGAAGACAGATTAATTTTTTACAGATGAAGGCATATGTTTTTTTAGCGGATGGTTTTGAGACAATAGAAGCATTGACCCCCGTGGCGGTTCTGAGAAGGGCGGGCGTGGAGGTCAAGACGGTCTCGGTTACGGGTAGCCACAAAGTGGTCTCTTCCCACAAAGTTGAGATAAAAGCCGATATGATCCATGAGGAGTCGGATTTGGCCGATGGAGATATGTTGATACTTCCCGGAGGGTTTCCCGGATATGTAAGTCTTGGTGAATCGTTGGCGGTAGCTAAAATATTATCGCGGTATGACGATAAAGGAAAATTTATTGCCGCTATTTGTGGGGCACCCACAGTTTTGGCCAAGCATGGGATAGCCAAAGGAAAGAAAATTACCTGTCACGGTTCGGTGATAGAAGAGATGGGAGATTACAAGTATACCGATGAAAATGTGGTTATTGACGGGAACCTTATCACAAGCAAGGGAGCAGGACATTCACTGGAGTTTGGATTGGCCCTCGCCGGGGTGTTGGTTGGCTCCAATACCATCAAAAAGGTAAGGGAAGGAATGGAACTGGAATAATCCGAATATCTTAACCCCTGTCTAAGATGGAACTTTTTATATCCATCTTATAAATAATCAGGAAAATCCGTTACTTTTGCGACACTTTACGTGTAAATTGCCTGTATTATCGTTAAATCGTGGGTTTAGCGTTGTTTGTTGTATGAACAATATCGAAGCAAGATTTAAGAGGATCGCCGTTAAAGTCGGCAGCAACGTTGTAACACAATCGGATGGTTCCCTGAATATCGGAAGAATGCTCCGAATTGTTGAGGATATCGCCGTATTGCACAAGCAAGGGATTGATGTTATATTGATTACTTCCGGAGCCGTTGCGGCCGGAAGGGGCGATGTTGTCCCGTTAAAACGGACGGACGAGGTCTCTTCAAAACAGATGTGGGCAGCAATTGGGCAGGTAAAATTAATGTCTAATTATCAATTTCTTTTTGGGAAATATAACATTCTGGCGGGCCAGGTATTGGCCGTAAAAGAATCTTTTTCTGACAGGCGGCACTATCTGAATATCAGGAATTGTATAGATGCCTTACTGGATAACAAGGTAATTCCCGTTGTAAACGAGAATGATACAGTTTCTGTTTCTGAATTGATGTTTACTGATAACGACGAACTTTCGGGTATGATCTCCTCTATGATGGGTTGCGGTTCCTTGATAATTCTTTCCAATGTGGACGGTATCTTCACGGGTGTTCCCAGTGACGAGAATTCGGAGTTGATAAGAGAGGTTGGCCCTGAGTCCGACAACATAGAGCAGTATATTGCCCCGGTAACCTCCGGATTCGGACGCGGGGGTATGCTCACAAAATACTCCATAGCCCGAAAATTGGCCGGCGAAGGTACACATGTGTACATAGCCAATGGCACCAGAAATTCTATAGTAACGGATATTGTGAGGGGCAAGGATGTTCCTTTCACCCATTTTGTGGCTACCGATGTGGAGAAAGACAATGTACGTAAATGGTTATCTCATTCAGAAGCCTTCGCCAAGGGGGCGGTGTACGTGAACAATGGTGCCAGGGATGCCTTGAGAGGGGAGAAGGCATCAAGCCTGCTTCTTATAGGGGTGGAAAAAATCGAGGGATTTTTTAAGAAGGGAGATATTATAAGGATACTTGACAGCAATGGAGAACAGGTAGGCATAGGCAAGTCGCAGTACGATTCCGAAAAGGCCGAGAAACTTATAGGAGCGAAGCGAAAAAAGCCCCTGATATATTATAATTACATGCATATAGACGAGTAGATATCCGGACATGCTTCACATAGAAGCGGTTATTTGGACTTTTAATTGGAAAAACAGAGTATCATGGATTGTAAATCTTTATTTGAAAACGCGTTGAAAGCCGCAAGGGAACTGAACACCGTGGACGGTGAGAAACTTAACAAAGTTTTGCTTGATCTGGCCGCCGCGACAGAGTCCAATATTGGAGCAATTCTTGAGGCAAACGCCAAGGATTTGTCGAGAATGGACAAAGCAGATCCAAAATATGACAGGCTTAAGTTAACCGAAACCCGTATAAAAGGGATAACCGGGGATATTCGGAACGTGGTGTCGTTACCGTCACCATTGGGGAAAACCATTTATAGTTATGATAAGCCTAATGGGCTGAAAATTACCAAAGTCACCGTTCCTTTCGGCGTCATAGGAATAATTTATGAAGCCAGGCCTAACGTAACATTCGATGTTTTCTCGCTTTGCCTGAAGTCGGGAAATGCCTGCATACTTAAAGGGGGAAGCGATGCGATCGATTCCAACAGGGTATCCGTTAAGATAATCAAGGAGGTTCTTGTCACCAATGGCATCAATGAAGATGTGATCACACTTTTACCTTCCGGACGGAATGAGACCGCCCAGTTGTTGAACGCCCGCGGCTATGTCGATCTGATTATTCCCCGCGGCAGCCAGAAACTGATAGATTTTGTGCGTGAAAATGCGTCTATTCCCGTTATTGAAACAGGTGCGGGAATCTGTCATACCTATTTCGATAAAGATGGGGACACGGCTATCGGGAAGGCTGTGGTCAATAACGGAAAGACACGTAGGGTAAGTGTTTGCAACGCACTTGACTGTTTGATCATCCACCGTGACAGGTTGGTTGATCTACCGGAGATAGTGTCGCTTTGCGCCAACTCGAACGTGATTATATATGCCGATGATGAAGCATATAAGGCTCTCTCCGGGAAATACCCCGCGAATCTGTTGGATAAAGCCGGTCCTGATTCATATGGAACAGAGTTTTTGGATTATAAAATGTCGGTTAAAACGGTTGGATCCATTGATGGGGCGATTGACCACGTTACAAGATATAGTTCAAAACACAGTGAATCTATTGTTTCGAAAAACGATAAAACCCTCGCCAAATATTGTAAGCTGATAGATGCCGCGGTAGTTTATACAAACACATCAACCGCGTTCACTGATGGAGCCGAATTTGGATTGGGAGCGGAGATAGGGATATCTACGCAGAAGCTCCATGCGAGGGGACCGATGGCTCTTGAGGCGCTGACAACATATAAATGGGTAGTCGTCGGTAACGGACAGACCAGAGCTTAAAAAATTCTTTTACAAAAAGAACGGGAATGCGGAAAATTGTCGGAATGGACAGGAAACAACGATACATAATAAGAGATGAAGGAGATTATTAAGAGTTATTATGAATCTTTACCGGGATTGATGTCCGGAATCAGGAAGTTGACAAAAAAACCGTTGAGCTTGTGCGAAAAGATACTTTACGCCCATCTCTTTGAACCGGCGAACAAGCCTTTTGTCAGGGGTATAGATTATGTAGAGTTTAAGCCCGACAGGGTAGCCATGCAGGATGCGACAGCGCAGATGGCATTGTTGCAGTTTATGAGCGCCGGCAAGAGCAGTTCGGCGGTTTCGGCTTCTGTTCATTGCGACCATCTTATAATGGCCAGGGAGGGGGCTGAAATTGATCTGGAAAGAGCAAAGGTTTCCAATGAGGAGGTCTATAATTTTCTGCGGTCGGTCAGTATGAAATATAACATCGACTTCTGGGAACCCGGCATGGGAATAATACATCAGATAGTCTTTGAAAATTATGCGTTCCCCGGAGGCATGATGGTAGGAACCGATTCACATACACCCACCGCTGGTGGTTTGGGTATGGTTGCGGTAGGTGTAGGTGGCGCGGATGCGGTGGATGTGATGGCAGGAATGGGCTGGGAACTGAAATTTCCGAGGGTCATAGGAGTCAAGCTTACGGGTAAGCTTAGTGGCTGGGTATCGCCAGAGGATGTTATTTTAAAAATTGCCGGTATGGTTTCCGTAAAAGGCGGCACGGGAGCTATCGTGGAATATTTTGGTGAGGGGGCTGAATCGCTTTCAGCGACGGGAAAGGCGACTATCTGCAATATGGGAGCGGAAATCGGAGCCACCAGTTCAATATTTCCCTATGATAGCGAGATGGAAAAATTTCTTGTGGCGACCAGTCGATCCGATATAGCCGCGGCCGCGGCAAAAGTCAGGGAGCATCTTATTGCCGATCAAGAGGTATATGAAGCTCCCCAGGAATATTTCGACAATTATCTTGAGATGGACCTTTCCACTTTGGAACCCTATATAAACGGTCCTTTCTCGCCGGATGCGGCAACACCCATATCGGCCATGAAAGAGGCAGTGAAAAGAAACGGGTGGCCTGAGGAGATATCCGTGGGGTTGATCGGTTCATGCACCAACTCTTCTTACGAAGATCTTTCAAGAGCCGCTTCTGTTGTAAGAAGCGCATTGAACGAAGGAGTTAAGGCGAAAGCCCAATTCAAGGTGACCCCCGGATCAGAGTTGATCAGGCGCATCGCTGAAGCCGAAGGTTTTCTATCAACCTTTAGGGAGATGGGCGGTAAGATTTTCGCCAATGCTTGTGGTCCGTGTATAGGACAATGGGACAGGGAGGGAGCCGCTAAAAAAGAGAAGAACACCATTATACACTCTTTTAACCGCAACTTCGCGAAACGTGCCGATGGTAATCCCAACACCTTCGCTTTTGTCGCTTCACCTGAAATAGTGGCAGCTATGACTATAGCCGGAAAGCTGACATTCAATCCTTTAACCGACTCACTGATAAACGAGAACGGTAGGAAGGTAAACCTTGCCGAACCAAGAGGATCGGTTCTTCCTTCCAATGGTTTTGGAGAGGCGCAGAAACCGTTACTTGCCCAAAAATCCGAAAAAACGGTAAAGGTTGCCATCAATCCGGAATCAGAACGGCTTCAGGTATTGGAATCGTTTCCCGAATGGGATGGCCGCGATTTCATCGGACTGCCCCTATTGATCCAGGCTAAGGGGAAATGTACGACCGACCACATCTCTCCGGCGGGAAAGTGGCTTAAATACAGGGGGCATCTGGAAAATATTTCAAAAAACTATATGTCGGGCGCTATAAACAGATTCAACGACAAAACCGAATCTGTTCTGAACCAGATAAAAAATGAATATTTTCCCGTCAATGAGGTAGCCTCCTACTATAAGAAGAAAAAAATCGGATCGGTAGTTATTGGCGAAGAAAACTTTGGCGAAGGGTCCTCGCGCGAACATGCCGCTATGGAACCACGCTTTCTGAATGTCAAGGCCATCATAGTCAAGTCGTTCGCCAGGATACATGAAACCAATCTCAAGAAACAGGGCATACTAACGCTCACCTTCGCCTATAAGGAGGATTATCTCAAGATAAGGGAAGAGGATAAATTTGATATCAGAGGGCTGAACAATTTCGCTCCCGGCGAGCAGTTGAATGTTATTGTACACCATGCTGACGGGACAAAAGATGAGATAGCGGTAGACCATTCATATAACAGGGCACAAATAGAGTGGTTCAAGGCAGGTAGCGCTTTGAACCTTATAAAGAAAAAGGCAAAACAGACAAGAAAATGAGTAGTACAGCGACAAAAATAGTCAAAAGAGAGGGAGAATTGTTGGTTCCTGATAATCCTGTTATTCCGTTTATTGAGGGAGATGGAACAGGTCCCGATATTTGGGCCGCATCGGTAAAGGTTTTTGATTCGGCGGTAAAAAAAGCTTATGGAAATAGGAAAAAAATTGAGTGGAAGGAGGTTCTTGCCGGGGAAAAGGCCTTCAAATTGACCGGATCATGGTTGCCCAATGAAACATTGGACGCTTTTAAGGATTTTATTGTAGGCATTAAGGGCCCCTTGACCACCCCTGTAGGCGAAGGCATGAGATCGTTGAACGTAGCTTTGCGACAGGAGCTGGATCTTTATGTTTGTTACAGGCCGGTTAGATATTTTAAGGGAGTACCTTCGCCTGTCAAGCGTCCCGAATTTGTCGATATGCACATTTTCCGCGAAAATACCGAGGATATTTATGCGGGAATAGAGTATATGCACGGAAAAGAGGATACCAACAAAGTAAAGAAATTCCTTCTGGAGGAGATGGGGGTCAATAAGATCCGCTTTCCTGAAACATCTTCGATAGGGATTAAGCCTGTTTCACTTGAGGGTTCGGAACGTCTTATACGTCAGGCTATTGTTCATGCGATAAAAAAGAAACTACCATCCGTTACTTTTGTTCATAAAGGTAATATTATGAAGTTTACGGAGGGTTCCTTCATGAAATGGGGATACGCTTTGGCGGAAAGGGAGTTTGGCGATAAGGTTTTTACCTGGCAACAATATAACAGGATAGCCAGGGAGGAGGGCGAAGAGAGGGCAAAGGAGAGACAAGAGAAGGCATTAAGAGCCGGTAAGGTGTTGATAAAGGATGTAATAGCTGATGCCTTTTTGCAGCAGATATTGACAAGGCCATCTGAATATTCGGTTATTGCGACCTTAAACCTTAACGGCGATTATATCTCTGATGCGCTGGCGGCCATTGTCGGCGGTATTGGTATCGCTCCCGGCGCTAATATCAATTATGATACCGGCCATGCTATTTTTGAAGCGACACACGGTACAGCGCCCAAATATGCCGGACTCGATAAAGTGAATCCAGGTTCCGTAATCTTATCGGGTGCCCTTATGCTGGAATATATGGGATGGGATGAAGCGGCTAAATTGATCTACAGAGGATTGGAGGGAGCCATAGCGCATAAAACGGTGACCTATGATTTTCACCGTCTTATGGAAGGGGCAACCCTTCTTAAATGTTCTGAGTTTGGCGATGCGATAATCAATAATATGTAAGGTTAATAGCCTATTTTTCAATAGAAAAACCATTAAGATGATAGATGAGAAATTTTTAGCGAATTTTAAAGAATCTGTAATCCAATCATGTGTTATAGATAATGATTTATATGAGACTTATGATGTTAAAAGAGGTCTGAGAAATAACGACAGAACAGGTGTTTTGGTCGGACTAACGAACATTGGGGATGTTGTAGGTTACGAGAAAGTTGATGGTAAGGTAGTCGCTGTTCCCGGAAGGTTGTTTTACAGGGGGATCGATCTGGAAGAGATCGTTCACGGTTTTCAAAAGGAAAACCGTCACGGTTTCGATGAGACGGTCTTTTTGCTTCTCTCGGGAAGATTGCCCAACGAAGGGGAGTTGAAGGATTTTTCGGAGAATCTGGCCTCCTTGAGGGAGTTGCCGGATGATTTTACCAAAGATATGATTTTATCGCAGAAGGGCAGGGACGTGTTGAATATGTTGGCGAGATCGGTACTTGGATTGTATACGCTGGATGAGAAGGCAGATGACATTTCACTCGACAATATGGTAAAGCAGTCGCTTAGCCTGATCGCAAAATTCCCCTCTATTATTGCCTATTCTTATCAGGCGCTTAGACATCTCTATTATAGAAAAACATTGTCCATCCGACATCCGCAAAGGGATCTCAGCACAGCCGAGAATTTCCTCTATCTGATTAAAGGTGGAGATTCATATTCCAAGCTGGCGGCGGATCTTGTCGATTTGGCCCTGGTTATACATGCGGAGCATGGTGGAGGCAACAACTCAACTTTTACAATGAGGGTTACGAGTTCAACGGAAACAGATATTTACTCGGCAACCACATCCGCTATCGGATCGTTGAAAGGGCCATTGCACGGTGGCGCCAATTACAAAGTTTTGAGTATGATGGAGGATATCAAGAAAAATGTCAATGATTGGCAAAGTGAAAAGGAGGTGGGAGAATATCTTATGAAGATATTGAGGAAGGAGGCATACGATCGTACAGGTAAGATTTATGGGGTAGGCCATGCCATTTATACCATATCCGATCCCAGGGCCGTCTTGCTGAAAGAGAAAGCCAGGGAGTTTGCCGCTGAAGTCGGCCGTTCCGAGGAGTTTGAACTTTACGCTATGATAGAGAGGCTGGCGCCCGATGTTTTTAATAAATTCAAGGGCGACAAGAACGGGAAAGTTATTTGTGTAAACGTCGATTTCTATTCCGGATTCGTCTATTCCTGCATTGGTATTCCTAAGGAGCTCTTCACTCCTCTGTTCGCGATGGCCAGGATTTCCGGTTGGTGCGCCCATAGGATAGAGGAGCTTACCTATGCGGGAAAAAGGATTATCCGTCCCGCTTTCAAAAATGTTTATGGAAGAAGGGATTATGTGCCATTGGAGCAAAGATAGAGGGTATCCCTGTTACAGAGACACCCTCCCTTTAGAATAACGATATTTTTTACTAATAATTCTCGTAAAACAACTGCATATACTCAATTCCATGCAGACAAGCGGGGCAAAGTTGGAGAGCCTTGTCCGATTCGTACACATATCCGCAATTGATGCACTGCCACCACACCTTGCCATCTTTGATGAACACCTTATCTTCCGAAAGATTCTGGAGAAGCTTAAGGTATCTTTTTTCATGTTCAGCTTCAGCTTTGGCTATCATCTTAAAGGCTGCGGACACTTCTTTAAATCCTTCCTCTTCAGCTACTTTAGCGAATGCGGGATAAAGGATTGACCACTCTTCGTTTTCCCCTTCAGCGGCGGCTTTAAGGTTCTCGATGGTAGTTCCTATTTTTCCGGCAGGATAAGGGGCGGTTATCTCGGTCATTCCCCCTTCAAGAAACTTAAAGAACCTTTTCGCGTGTTCTTTCTCATGTGAGGCTGTTTCCAGAAAAATTCTGGAAATCTGCACATAACCCTCTTTTTTCGCGACACTGGCGAAAAATTCGTACCTATTGCGTGCCTGGGATTCTCCGGCGAACGACTTAAGCAGGTTTTGTTCTGTCTGTGATCCTTTCA
>DUOU01000090.1 GCA_012838685.1 Bacteroidota bacterium
CGCGGGGAATAGCGCATAGCGAAGCGGCGCGCTATTCCCCGTCGAGTGCATTCGTTTGTTGGCAAAATTTATATTCATTCAGAAATGATCTTCACGTTGTTGTAAAGAGAAGGCAAGGCTTCCTGCTTTAATCGGAATTTGGTGCCATGGTTATGACCAGTCCGAGCATCAAAATCAATGAACACATAGTCCGATGATAATGCTTTTATGAATTTTTCTGTTGAAAAACCACTTAACATCATAATTTTTTTGTACCAGAAATGTTGTTTGCCGTTTATTCTTTTGACATCAGCTTTGACGAAAAAACAGTTCGTTAGTTTTGTCCCTGCTTTGTGTCCTAAATCATCAAAGCCCCAGTAAGGAGAAGGGTTGAGTGGTCCAAGTCCGATTCTGGTCCTTACTTCTTCTTTCCAGTTCTTGTGTCTGTCTGATATTTTTGTGTGATCAAAAGTGACAACAACTTTTCTGTTTTTCTGATCAATTTGAAAGCCAAAACCTCTATCGGTAATCTTTCCGCCCCTGATTGTTTGCCTAAAGCTCATTTCTTGAGAAGGATATTTTCTTCCGGCTTCTTCATGTTTCCATCCATAGTTTAACAAAAATATCTGGGGAACAAAACGAAGGGCTCTTGGACTTGGTTCCATGTGAAAGATTGTGTTGAGAGAAGTGGTTGTAGATCGCTGTGTTTTCAACTCCCATTCCGCAGCATTCGGGATGGGTAGATTGTTTTCTTCAATATCCAACAAATCCTCTAAAGTATTGCCGACACCACCATCGTTTCCATGCCTTCTGTTTTCAATCCAACCCATATCTTTGATTTTTAGGAGTTCAGATATGAGACTTTCTTTTGTGTAAGTTTTCATTTCTTTTTGCTTTCCATTGGTTTCCAAAAATCAAGTAGGTACTCAAAAGTGACGCCCATCGTGATGTAGTTGCTTGGCCATCCAAAAATTCCGATTTTATTTACGATATTTGTTCTGTCCCAAATAATAACATTTCTAAGTTCGTATCCGCGTTTTCGTAATTCTTCAATCAATGAGACATGAATAGTAATTCTTTGGTTTTCCCACCACATATCAGGAACATTAATCACACAATGACCCTTTGGCTTAAGTAATGGTAACAAATTTTCATAAACATCACCCATAGCCTTGGTATATTCCTCCAATGCCATGGTGCCAAAGTCACGAGGGTCTTGAGAATACTGCTCTACCTTACCTAGTTGTTCGTTGTTCCGATCTCGTCTGGATTTGTTTGTTCTTTTTCTATTTAATAAATTAGCATAAGGTGGTGATGTCCATATCAGGGACACAGTTTCTTCATTTATATATTTCGGAATATTTCTGGCATCGTCCTGAATTGCCATTTGCTTTGAACCGTTAAATAAGCTTCCCTGCTGTAGTCGAGATTCACATAGATCAATATACGATGATTGCAAATCAAACCCTACTGCATTTCGGTCAAGGTCGTTTGCCGCAACTAAGGTTGTTCCACTTCCGACAAAAGGATCTAAAACTAATTCACCTTTGTGCGTGAAAAGTTCTATGATTTTCTTTGACAAAGATATGGGAAATGTAGCTGGGTGTATGTTCTTGTCTCGAATATCTCGCTTTTCGTAAAAAAATTGCCAAACACCTAACTGGGATTTCAACCATTCTTTGGCCGTTAGGCAGTTGATATGAGTAGGGCCGCAATCGCAAGCTCGATTGTGGTCAATCTGCAATCTTGTACGGTATTCGGCTGCATCTTCTCTCAGAGTTAACACGTGTTTTTGTTCTTCCTTTTTCTTTCTAGGTGGCATAATTTTTCCTTTTATTATTTAAATGAAGCACAGTGTATCGCGATTACTTGGCAAAAACAAGATAACTAAAGGTGCTATCGTGAAATCAGTATCTGCTTGCCAACAACTTACCCAAGACGCAGCCTTCGCCGTTACAGATTTCCCGCTTCAGCAGACAACCGGTGTATGCGGGGGAGCCCCCCGCCGCCACGTAGATATCCAGCAGCGTGATCTCATCGGCCGGACGCGCCAGTTGTGCGCCACCGGCCGGACCGCGCTCGGTCTCCAAGATGTTGGCCCGCACCAG
>DUOU01000091.1 GCA_012838685.1 Bacteroidota bacterium
CGAAACCCATAACGTCACGACCAACCAGTTCGGCCTCGTTTCACTGGTCGTGGGCCAGGGCGCTCCCGCTGGTGGCACGGCCGCGACATTCGACGACATAGACTGGAGTTCGGGAGCCATGAAGTTGCGGACGGTGGTCTCCTACAAATCCGAGGAAATTGATATGGGAAGCTCGAAAATCTGGGCGGTCCCCTACTCGCTGGTAGCCGAAAAAGCCTTGACCTCCGACAACGCTTTGAGCGCCATAAACGCGGAAAACGCCGTCACCGCGCAAACAGCCAACAACGCTCTGAGTGCGGATAAAGCCTACGACCTGGTCGGGGAGATAAGCAGGCTCAATGTTGTGGAGGATGAGGGCGGAGCGGGAGAAGAACCGCTCTTCGAGGTAAAGAACAACACCGGACAGACCGTCTTCGCCGTGTACAACGAAGGGGTCGAGGTCTTTTTCGACGATACGAACAAAAAAGGGATAAAAGGGAGCTTCGCGGTGAGAGGGTTCGGCTCCGGAAAGGCGGAAGAAAACAACTACATGATATTGAGCGGCGACAGCGCCAGGATATACATAAACAACGATGAAACCGACAAGGGCATAAAGGGCAGCTTCGCGGTGAGGGGGTTCGGATCAGGCAAGGGGGATGAAATCGACTACATGGTGTTGAGCAACGACAGCGCCAGGATCTATATAAACAACGATGATACCGATAAGGGCATAAAGGGAAGCTTCGCGGTGGGAAGCTTCAATACCGGATTCAAGAGCCCGGGAGAAGAATATTTGAGGATATCCCGGGACAGTACCAGGGTCTACATAAACGATGCCGATGACGGTGGAAAGGGAATAAAGGGCAGCTTCGCCGTGCAGGGGTTCAAGAACATCGACAAGGGGGGAGGAAACAACTACTTCGATATAAACATGGACGAGACCAGTTCCGTGGTTAATCCCGCCGAGAACAGGATATTGTGGTATCCGTACAGCAACGCTTTCATGGCCGGAAAGGTTTTGGTGACAGATCCGGCAAATGTGGGGATAAACTCCTTCGTCGTTGGATATGAATCTAGGGCTAAAGGCAACTACTCGCAAGCTATGGGATATAAGGCTTACGCCGACGGATCGAGCTCGACGTCGATCGGGCAAAACTCGAACGCGGGCGGGGACAATTCTTACGCCATTGGACAGGAAGCGACAGCGAACGCGCCTATGAGCTACTCTTTGGGAAAAGGCGCAACGGTAAATACGGAAGGCGACAATAGTTACGCCATAGGCAACAACGCTTCTGTTTCCAGCGCTTCCGGTTACGCTATCGGGACAAACGCGAAAGTAATGTCACCATCGGGTTATGCGTTGGGTACCGGCGCTGTTTCTTCGGGAGAAAACTCCTATGCGTTCGGACAATCAGCGAATACCGGTAGCGCTGGGACCAACGCCTACGCGATAGGTGCCGGCGCACAGGCGACCGGACAGGAGAGTTATGCTGTCGGAAATAGCGCTTCCACTGGAGCAACTTCAAGTTACGCTATAGGAAAATCCGCACTCACCGGAGCTAATGGCGTCAACGCTTACGCTATTGGACAATTCTCGCAATCAACAGCATCCGCAAGCTATGCGTTGGGTTATGACGCAAGAGCGACCGCTACATCCAGTTACGCCATAGGAGCATCATCAAGAGCGTCACAAACCGGAAGTTATGCCATTGGCGCGGGAGCCCAGGCAATCGGACAGGAGAGCTACGCTATTGGGCGTGGCGCTATAACAAATGGAACCGGTAGTTTTGCCTTTGGCAACCAAGCCATAGCCAGTGGCGCGATCTCATTTGCGCTTGGTGAAAATGCGTTTACACAAGGAGCTGAAAGCTACGCCTTTGGGCGCGGGGCAAAAGCCATGGGCAATAGAAGCTTTGCCTTTGGTAGTGAATCTCCTGGTGGCACTGAAGGGGGTATAACCTGGGAACCAGCTAGTGCACCGGAAGCAACAGGTCCCCTTTCGTTTGCCTTTGGAAATGGAGCTAAAGCACAAGGCAGAAGTAGCATAGCGATAGGATATAATAGTATAGCTTCTAATTATTTCGCGGTAGCAATTGGTTCTCAGGATACAGCCAGCGGGTCTTTTAGCACTGCTATGGGCTTTCAAACCAGAGCAAAAGGAAATGCTAGCACTGCAATGGGCATACAAACCAAAGCAATAGGTATTGCTAGCACCGCAATGGGCACAAATACCACAGCAAGCGGACAGAATAGCACTGCAATGGGCACTATTACCGTGGCAAACGGATATAATAGCACTGCTATGGGCTATCAAACCACGGCAAGCGGAGAATATAGCACCACAATGGGCTATCAAACCACAGCAAGCGGGCGACGTAGCACTGCAATGGGTAGTTCTATTGTAGCACAAGGAAATTATTCCTTCGGTATTGGGTTGGATAATACCCAGCGTACAATTACCGCCGCTAACACCATGGCAATTATGGGTGGCAATGTGGGCATTGGTACGGTATCTCCATCTTATCCCCTTAGTGTAACTGGTGATATTTATGCAGATGGTGGCTGGTTAAGAGCATCGGGTAATCAGGGTTTATACTTTGAATCTTGGGGAGGCGGCTGGCATATGTCCGATGCTACTTGGATAAGGGCATATAATAATAAAAATATCTATACTGCAGGTATTATCAGAACCGATGGGACTTTGCAGGTTGGCGATGGTGGAACAACTCTTAATGTTACTAATGGAGGGAATGTAGGCATAGGAATATCGAGCCCCAGTTATAAACTAACGGTTTCTTCATCTGCTTCAGGGAATTTCGCGGCCTCCATCTCAAATTCAGGAGGAACGAATACAAGCCATGGATTATGTATTCACGCAGGTTCAAGTTCACAAACGGGTGCCAGTTTTGTAGCCTTTTACAAACCAAATCCATCGTTCCCATATACACCAACGCAAATAGGTTCAGTAACTCAATCTGCAGCATCGGCTGTATCTTATAATACTACTTCTGATATCCGGTTAAAGGAGAATATCCGGGAGACCGACTATACAGTACACGATCTGATGAAAATAAAAGTAGTTGATTTCAATTTTATCTTTGATGAATTGAAAACTGATATGACTGGATTTATCGCACAGGATATGTATGAAACATTTCCTTCACCAGTTACTAAAACAGAAGATGCAAGTGATTATTGGTCAATAGATTATGGTAAGGTAACTCCCTTAATAGTAAAGGCAGTCCAGGATCAGCAAGAAATCATTCAATCACAGCAACAGCAGATCGAATCCCAGCAGCGGCAAATCGATGAGCTGAAGGCCATGGTGGAGAAACTGACAGCGAAGTAGGAGTATCGCTTTGTCGCCACGATATTGACAGCCGAAGCTTCAGCGAAGGCGTAAACCTTGGCAAAGGTGGGTTCCGCGTTCCGGGACCGCCTGCGAGCCACCGTTTAAGCGGATCGGTCCCGTTCGGACATCTCCCGGTTCTCCCGGTATGGTTTTCCCCTTCGAACCGAAATTTCCGGGCATCATTCTCAATCGCCGAAGCCAAAACGGACAACAAAAATTTATTGTCCGTTTTTCCGTAATTTTTACGGTTCGCGATGAACCTGCCCGAAAATTAACGACAAAAATGGTTTTTACCCCAACCGATCGGCAAAGAAGCCGTTAAACCGTCAGACAACAACTATTGGAGAAGGGAAAGCCCCTATAAGAGGAACAACGTCGATTAAGCCCGGGCGATTCGATAAAACCGGCCCAAACAATTTTTTTGTTTTAAGGTCTTATGGCATACGTCGTTAAAAAATATATATATATATTTGTTCGTATAACGTTAATAACTGATCATTGGTATCAGCCTATTGTTTCGAGTTCCCGGTCAGCCATACCGGGACGGTCTCAATAACCGCGCCAGTTCTCTTTCCGAAACTGGCGCGGAGAAAAATATCGGAAAGAAATTAAATTTTTAAGGAAATACCGATTTTTTCCGCGACCGAATGTTCTCGGTCAAACATCATAATCCAAACCTTTCACGCCATGAAAAAAATGTTAACCGTTATCGCCGTTTTGGCCATGTTCTCCAGTTTAAC
>DUOU01000092.1 GCA_012838685.1 Bacteroidota bacterium
AGAGTGGCCAGCCCTTTATCGAGATAGTTGTTTACCATGTAGGCTTTGGCCAAAAAGAAATAGGCGTCAAGAGGGGCGTTGGTCTCCTGGAGCCTGTTTGTTTTAGCGTCCAATGTGGAGTGTTTGATGGCCTCTTCAAGATATGGGATAGCTTTCTCTTTTTCACCCGGCACGTTCAGGTAACAGACACCTATCTTATATTTAATATTGAAATTGGTATCATCATCGAGAAGCAGGTAGAGAGGGTTGGCCAATTCATACTCCTCATAGAGGAAATATGCCTCCGCCTGGGCAAAAATATCTCTCATCTCCCTGGCTGACTGTGCTTCAAGTGTGGAACAAAACAACGATATTATAGCAGAAAATACTACTAATCTTGTCGTTACAATTAAAAAGTTTCTCATCGAAACAATTTTTTCTCGAACAGGTTTCAAAAGAGTTGACAAATTAAAGATTAATTTTGTTAAAAAACAAAGGCAAACGCCCACTATATCTAATTTTCAATGGTAATCTCATAAATATCCTCACCACCAAAACCGGCATCATCCCGCTGTAGCGAAATATACCCCTTTTTTCCTTTGTCTGTTGGCATGAAAAAAATGTTATCATCGGTGTTGTTCAATGGGTAGCCAAGGTTAACGGGAGTGCTCCACAACCCGTTGGGTTCCAGGGTGGAGACAAACAGATCATATCCTCCCATTCCCTCATGTCCCTGGGAACTGAAATACAATGTTTTGCCATCTTCCAGCAGAAATGGACGATCTTCGTTGAAAGGGGTGTTTATTTCCGGGCCCAGGTTGGAGGCGGCGCCCCATTCACCGTTCACTTTTCTGGAAACATAGAGATCGAGTCCACCGTATCCTCCCGGCCTGTCGGACGCAAAAACAAGCATCGACCCATCGGAAGAGACATAACCATGCGATTCCCAGTACCTGGTATTTATATTTTTGTTCAGCCTTTCCGCCGGCAACCATTTTGTGCCATCGAACCTGCTCATATATATGTCGCTGTCGTAGTCGTCGTTTTTTGACAAATAGAGCACGTTCCCATCTTCGCCAAGTGAGGATATATACACATTTCCATCTATTTCCAGTTCAGGTGTAATGTTTACCGGCGCGCCCCACTTGTTGTTCTTTAGGCGACTTATCATTATAGCGTCGTAAAATTTCAGCGACACCATAAACGCCAATGTTTCGCCATCATAAGATACTATCGGATTGAAATTGTCCTTGTCATCGTTTATCAGTTCTCCCAGATTTTTCATACTGAAAGAGATAGGGGTTTCAATCAATTTTTTGGCGTTTTCGCATGCCTTGATCTGCTGGTCAACAAAAGCGATGTTTTCCAGATCCCCCGGCAGAAGCGTCCCGGAGTAACTATTGAAGGCATATATTGCTTTGTCGAACATATTATTTATAAGGTAGGAGCGACCAAGTTCAAAAAGCGCCTCGTAAGGGGCAGATTTTTGGGAAATAGATCCTTCCCGGTGTTTGGCCGACATATTCGAAGAGGCTTTCTCAAGATACTCTATGGAGAGGTTTTTCTGCCCCTCTATGTTGAGATAGCAGCAACCGATCCTGAAAGCTATATTGGCGTTGTCAATATCCTTCTCATACAGATCCATGTAAAGAGGTAGGGCATCGGCGTAGTCTTCGTTGAAGAAAAAATATTCCGCCTCAAGAAATGAACTCTGCAACATTCTTAAATTCTGGCCTTTAAGTGGAACCAAAACGAATATCGCAGCGATCAGTATATTTATCCGTCTCCTCATAAGACTCTGATTTTATTCCAAAAATAAAAAAAATTTGGAATAATTGTCGTTTATAGTAGCTTAGACCAACAAATAGTTAGAGCAACTTTTCTTTCTTGTTGTACCAGTACAGACCGATTCCCATAAGGATCAACATCAGCAAGATCCATAGGTCGCCCATTCCTTTCCTGCCTTTTACGTTATCCTCAATGAGGAAAGGAGCTATATCTCTTGCCTCAATGAATCTTGCGAACGCTTCCAGCAGTTCATCGTATGTAATACCTTGTGATTCGCCATGTTTCAGCAGGTAGTTTATAAGATCTTCGGGCGATAGTATCCCTTCAGCGGCCATATCGATAGAGCTCAGCCATCTGGCCATCTTTTCGCTGGCGTTCGCCATCAACCCTTCCATATACAACCCTACCTCTTCGCCTTTTACCGAAGTAAGCGCGGTCAGCATAGAAGCGACCTCTTCCTGTGTGGCGCCCAGTTTTTCGGCCTCATCTATCAGGCTCTTCAACCACTCTTCGGATGATTCGAAATCCCTGGAACTCAATGCTTCCATAGCCTCCATAAACAGTTGTCCCTCTTTTGCCGATGTGCCGAAGGCGATCACCTTTTGCTTGAGGTTGTCCACCGCGTCCATGCTCTCCAATGTTTCGTCCACCAAAGCGTTTATCTGTAACGCGGTAAATTCTCCATCGGAGATATTTTCGATGTAGGCCAGGAAAGCGTCCCATGTTTCAAGTTTGAGTTTCTCGATATCGATACTTTGGATAATATCCCTCAGCCGGCCTTCGGTATGTTTGCTCAATTGGTAAACAGCCTCCTGGGTTATAACATTGTTTTTCCTGGCATCGAGCAAAGCTTTGTTTTCCAGTATGCTGTTCGCCAGGGCATTTACGTTTTCAGATGTAATCCTGCCATCCGACTCGGATTCAATGTATTCCAACAAATCGTTCCAGCTTTCAAGGCCTAAC
Organism: Bacteroidota bacterium; assembly: GCA_012838685.1. Lineage (GTDB taxonomy): Bacteria > Bacteroidota > Bacteroidia > Bacteroidales > VadinHA17 > LD21. The sequence goes on from DUOU01000092.1 coordinate 2,731, forward strand.
TGTTCAACGTCAATTCTTTCGAGAATCTCTTTGAGCTCTCCATCGGCGTACTCTGCCAGGATAGCGACAACTTCTTGCGACAATTCGTTGCGGTTTACTGCCCTTAACAACGACTCCCTCTCCAAAATGTTGTCGGCAAGATTCTTCAGATCCATCTCCGTGATTCTTCCTTCTGAAGCCGCTTCGATATATGCCGTCAGTTCATCCCAGCTGCTGATCCCCAACTCTTCGGCATCTATTCCCGCGAGGATACTCTTGAGTTCGCCGGTAGCGTACTTTTCGAGATAGTCGATAGTCCTTTGTGATATCGCATTATTTTCCCTAGCGCCCATCAACTCCTGGGCGCTTATTATTCCATCAGCCAACTCTTCCACGGTTGACGGCAGTATCGTACCTTTCGATTCCTTGTAGATATAGTCCAACAACTGGTCCCATGTGGTTATGCCCGCCTCTTTGACGTCAAGTTGGGACAGGATCTCTTTCAACTCCCCATCGGCGTACCTTTCAAGTTGGTCCACACTCTCCTGTGTCACCCTGTTGCCCTCGACCGCCTTCTTGAGCGCGTTATTTCCTGTTATGGCATCAGCTATAATGTTCAACTCCTTTGGAGTGATCTTTCCGTCGCTGCTCTCAACAACATATTCAACCAGATCATCCCATGTGGTCAGCTTCTCCTCATAAATATCCAGTCCTGCCAAGGCATCCGACAGGTCGCCGCCCGCATACTTTTCAAGCTGATCGACCGCGGCCTGGGAAAGGTCGCCGCTCCTCATGGCGTCGATCAGATCCGACTTGGTCAGAATAGTTTTCGCGAGCTCTTTCATCTCATCTCCGCTGATCACGTTTTCGCCCAGCTCACTGTTGACATAGTCCGCGAGATCGGAGAGGCTTTCCAGATTAAGGTCACTTACATCGGTCTCCTCCAGTATCTTCCTGACATCTTCATCGGCGTATCTTGCTATAAGATCCACGGCTTCCTGGTTCAGATCATCGCCCAGGTAGGCATCCTTCAGCGACTGTTTGGCAAGAATCCTGTCGGCTATCTTTTCAATATCGGACGCGGTTATTCTGTTTTCGGATTCGTTCTGGATATATTGATTGTTTATATCCCAGCTCGCTATTCCAAGCTCTTCAACATCTGTTCCGCTAAGTATCTCTTTAAGTTCTCCTTCGGAACCTCTCGCGAGTTGGGCAATCATTGACTGAACCACCTCGCCGCCCTCTTTGGCCTGGCGTAGCGCTTTATTGTCGAAGATCACATCGGTGATTTTCGCTATGTCGTCCGCGGTTATACGGCCATTTGATCTTTTGTTGAGATATTCCACGAGGTCGTCCCATGATTTAAGATCCTGTTCGTATATATCCAGCTCTTCAAGAATCCTTCTCATATGGCCCCCTGAGTTTTCCGCCAACATATCCACGGCCGCTTGTGTAAGGATATTGTCGTTCAAGGCGACCTTCATGGCCAGTTCGTCAATTTCGTACGCATCTATATCATTCTCTTCGGCCAGTTGTTTCAGGTAGTCAAGCAGTTCGTCGAGTGTGGCGAATTCACGGCTCTTTACATCCGACTGTTCAATAAGATTTTTAACATCGCCCCTGGCGTAGGATATAAGCATGTTTGTCACATCCTCTATCTGCTTTCGCGAAATTATATGTGTATAATCAGATTTGTCGGGAGGTAAAATCGGTTCTTCGCGGGTTATAAGCAACTCAGCGGAGCTGGTGTTGCCATATTTGTCTGTCGCGGTAATCCGGAGCCGGTTGTCGCCCACCGAAGGAACAAATTTATACACAAAAGTGGAGTCTTTTATGAAAAAATTCTCTGTACCCAACAACCTGTCGTTAAGGTATCTGTCCACTCGCAACGTGGAATTTGGCTCGATAGATATAGGAATGTAAACAGTATCCCCGGTAGCGATGCTTATCTCTTTGTCCGTTCTAATATTCATTCTGGCCACGAAGTCGGTCAATGGCACCAACACGTCGTCAATACTGTGATCGTCTTCAGGCTCGTTAATGGCGAGCGACAGGCTTCTCTTGACAGTTTGACCATTGTCGGCCTCATAAATTATCTCATAATCCCCTTGTGGTAGTTTCAGCAGGTACTCTCCGGTTTCCGGGTCGGAGTAGGTCTCCATAACTTTTTCAGGGTTATCGGGATCGGTAACCTTTATCGTTGTCACTTTGATGCTGTCGTCGTACAATGAAAACTGGTTTCCCAGCCGCGCCACGCCCGACATCGAAAATCTTCTTGGATTTTTTTCGGAAAAAATCTCGATACGGTAAATATCCTTCGCTCCGTATCCCCCCTCTTCCTCTTTGGCGTAATATCCCACATATCCTTCGCCAATCGGAACGAAGAAGAGGTCATCATCGGTAGAGTTCATGGGATAACCAACGTTGATAGGAGTGGACCACTCACCGTTTTCCCCTAAGGTGGAATAAAAAATATCGTATCCTCCGATGTTTTTATGTCCCCTTGAACTGAAGTACAATGTTTTGTCGTCGCTGCTCAGGAAAGGAGACTCTTCGTTATAAGGAGTATTGATAGTTGGTCCCAAGTTGACGGCCGGACCCCAGTCGCCCGTTACCGGGTCGCGTTCCGAGACATAAATATCAAGCCCGCCAAATGTTCCTTTACGGTTGCTCGTGAAATAGAGTTTTTGGTTGTCATGTGAAATTGTGGCATGCGACTCCCAATATTTTGTATTTATGTTTTCGTTTAGAGGTACAATTGGGGACCAGATACCGTTGATAAGGGTAGATTTGTAGATAATCCCATCGTAGTTCTCCGTGCTGTAGAGGTATAACTCCGTACCATCCGGAGATACGGAGGTGGGGTACAGTTTGTCGTCAACCCTCAACATCTCGTTGAGGTTGGTCGGATTTGACCATATATCGTCCACCTTCCTGGAATAAAGGATAGCGTCGTAAAAAGCCAGACTTTTTGAGTAGATCATTACTGTCTCCTCTTCGTTCACTACGGGGTACGACTCGGAATTATTGTCGTTTATGTTGGGCCCCAGATTTTCTGATCTGACATATACCGGGGTCCTCATCATCTCTTTGGCGTTATGGCATGACAGTATCTCGTTGTTAATAACCAAGGAGTCATATATGGCATTGTTCATATTGGCTTTGAAATACTCATAGGTTTCAAGAGCCTTATCCAATTGGTTGTTTACCCTGTAAGCGTTCGCGAGATGATAATAGGCATCGAAAGGGGCCCCCTTTTCGGTGAATTTTCCCTCTTTGTATTTAGGATTGATTTGGGTTACAGCATCTTCAAGATATTGGATAGCGTTATCCTTTTCTCCGGGCAAATTGACATAACACTGTCCTACCCTATATTTGAAATTATAATTGTTGGGATATAAAACGGTTAGTCGTAAATAGAGTGGAAGAGCCTCCTCAAACTCCTCAAAAAGGACGTAAGTTTCGGCTAAATAGAAATTATTCCTGTTTTCAATGCGTGCCTGACCCATCAAAAGGGTGCAGGAAAACATTCCAATAGCGACTAACAGCAGTAAGCTTTTTTTCATAATTAGATTGTCGTATCGACCTGGTTATCATTATATTACAAAAAAACTTCCCCTCCAGATGAGAAGTCTCTTCCGGAACAATTTTTTAGGGTCACTAAAATAAGTGAAAATTTGCTGAATTTCAGCAGTTAGACAGGATATTTTTTGAATATGCCGTTTTTTTTTGGAAATGGTCTATATATTGTCATGGGAGTTTACAGCTGACGGTACGGGTTTCTGTTGTTAAGGGCCCTCCCAAGTGTTATCTCGTCGGTGTACTCCAATTCGTCCCCAACAGCGACCCCCCTGGCGAGTATCGTCATCAACACATCATATTTGCCCAACTTTTTGTACAGGTAATAATTTGTGGTGTCGCCTTCCATTGTTGTGCTCAATGCGAAGATGATCTCCTTTACCTCTCCGGTTCCCACCCTGGCTTCGAGAGTGTCAATCTTAAGGTCTGATGGTCCTATCCCATCAATCGGGGATATCACGCCTCCCAGAACGTGGTAGACCCCCTTGTACTGGTTTGTGTTCTCTATGGCCATCACATCCTGCACGTTTTCGACAACACATATAGTGGTTCTGTCTCTTTTTGGATTGGCACAGATATCGCAAATTTCGGTGTCGGATATATTGTTGCAATGTTCGCAATAACGGATCTCTTCCCTGAGTTTGATTATGCTTTCACCAAACCTTCTGGTCTCCTCGGGAGATCTTCTCAAAAGATTCATTACCAATCTAAAGGCTGTTTTTCTGCCAATTCCCGGCAGTGAAGCGAACTCATTTACGGCGTTTTCCAGTAGTCTGGACGAGAAATTACTGTTAGTCATTTGTCGGTTTTGTTTTCCATGAACCGGAGGCAAAAATAATCATTTCCCCTTCTCGCGGCTATTATTTGTCTCTGCCGAATCAAAATAGATTCCCCGGGGCCAATTAAAAAAATATCGTTCAGGCGAGGAGGTCCGATCTTTTTCGCTATTCTTGCGCGCCGTATTATAACCTATAAAAATTGGTTTTTCCGTTTAACTTCGCGGGAAATTTATTTTGTTAACAGATAAAAAGGATTAACATGTCGCCCACACTGATTCTGATAGTCATATCCACTTATATAGCCATACTTTTTGCCATCACCTGGGTGACGGCAAAAAGGGCAAACAGCCAATCTTTTTATATCGGCAACAAGTCGTCGCCCTGGTTTGTTGTCGCCTATGGTATGATAGGCGCTTCGCTTTCAGGGGTCACTTTTATGTCTGTTCCCGGTTGGGTACAGGAGACCAATTTTACATATCTGTTGGTGGTGATAGGCAATATGGCAGGGTATGCCGTGATAGCGTTGGTGCTGATGCCGTTGTATTACAGGTTGAACCTTACCTCGATATATACCTATCTGGACAAACGCTTCGGATTTTGGTCCTACAAGACCGGTGCCGGCTTTTTTATTATCTCAAGGATGATGGGAGCCACATTGCGGATGTTTTTGGTTGTTTATGTGTTACAGGAGTTTGTCTTCAACGCGTGGAACATTCCATTTTGGGCCAACGCTTTACTGTTCATTGTTTTGGTTGTTCTTTACACCTTCAAGGGGGGGATAAAGACGATTATATGGACAGATACCCTGCAGACCACATTTATGATTCTGGCCGTGGTCATCTCGGTGATTTTTATCAGTCGCCAGATGGACAGTTCGGTCGGCCAGATGCTGGTCACGATCAGGGAAAGTGGGTTTACCAAGGTGTTTGAATACGATTGGCAGAGCGAACGTTTTTTCCTTAAGCAGTTTCTATCGGGTATGTTCATATGTATCGCTATGACGGGACTCGATCAGGAGATGATGCAAAAAAACCTGAGTTGCAGGAACATCAAGGACGCTCAGAAGAATATGTTTACCTTCAGCGGGATACTTATACTTGTCAACCTTATGTTTTTGACGCTTGGAGGCTTTTTGGCCGTATATGCCCGCAGCAGGGGGATAGTGGTGGACTCAACGGACGATCTTTTCCCCACCATTGCGTTGAATTATATGGGTCCCATAGCGGGAGTGGTCTTTATGGTAGGTTTGATCTCCGCCGCCTTTCCCAGTGCCGACGGGGCGCTTACATCGCTCACCACATCGGTGAGCATCGACTTTTTGGGGCTTGATAAGCGAAAAGATCTTCCGGAAAAAAAGGCCACCAGGATAAGGTATACGGTACACATTACAATCGCGATATTGTTTTTTATCTGCATATTGGCTTTCAGCAAGCTGAACAACAGGGCGGTAATAGATGAACTCTTTACTATCGCGGGTTACACCTATGGTCCGCTTTTGGGTCTTTACAGTTTTGGGCTTTTCACCAAGCGTTCGGTCACGGACAACCTGACACCCTTTATAGCGGTATTATCTCCGGTGATATGTTATTTTCTGAGCAAATATTCGGTACAGCTTTTCAATGGGTATAAGTTTGGATTCGAGCTTTTGCTTGTCAACGGGATGATAACATTTTTGGGTCTTTTGGCTTTCAGCAAGAGGGACCCAAAGGGAGTTGTTTTATGAAAATTTGGGAGATGGGAAGGAGAAAAGGGGATAGAATAATTGAAAATGTTGTTATAAGCGCCATTGGCGCCGAAGGAAACGCCATTGGCAGGAAAGAGAACCAGGTGGTTTTTGTTCCGATGTTGGTGCCGGGCGATGTGGTTGATGTCAGGGTCAGGAAAAAGCGAAAAAACTATATTGAAGGAAGCGTTGTGAGGTTCCGCGAGTATTCGGCCGACAGGATTGAACCCCTTTGTAAACATTTCGGCGTATGTGGCGGTTGCAAGTGGCAGCATCTTCCGTATGGACTTCAGTTAAAGTTCAAGGAGCAGCAGGTGGTGGACAACCTTACCCGGATAGCCAAAATCGATTTACCTCCGATAAATCCCATAATCGGGTCGAAAAAGATTTTTGAATACAGGAACAAACTGGAATTCTCCTTCTCCAGTAAGAGGTGGTTGACAGATGAGGAGATAAAGTCCGATTTAGACTTCGACAAGGCAGATGCTTTGGGGTTTCATATACCGGGACTGTTTGACAAGGTGTTAGACATCAAAGAGTGCCATCTCCAGCCGGAGCCATCCAACACTATCCGCGAGGCGGTAAAGAGAAGTTGCCGGAAGAGAGGCTTTTCGTTTTACGACTTTCGCCAGCAAAGCGGTTTTATGCGAAATCTTATAATCAGGAACAACAGTGCGGGCGATGTGATGGCGATAGTTGTCTTTTTCATGGACGAGAAGGAGCGGAGGGAAGCGTTACTGGACTATTTGGCCGAAGAATTTCCGCGAATAACCTCATTGATGTACGTTGTTAACACAAAGAAAAACGACTCGTTAAGCGATCAGGAGGCGGTTGTTTACAGGGGAGCCGACCATCTCATCGAGGAGATGGAAGGTTTGAAATTCAGGATAGGCGCCAAAACGTTTTTTCAGACCAACAGTTCGCAGGCGCTGGAGTTGTACAGGGTGGCGAGAGATTTCGCGGGGTTGACCGGTGAAGAGACAGTATACGACCTTTATACGGGAGCCGGAACGATAGCCAATTTTGTCGCCTCCCGAGCCAAAAAGGTTATTGGCGTAGAGTACGTTGAAGAGGCGGTCCATGATGCGGTTATCAACAGCGAGTTGAACGGAATTGCCAACACCTTGTTTGTTGCCGGCGATATGAAAGATATTTTGACCGAACCGTTTTTTGCCGCCAATGGGAAACCGAATGTAATTATAACAGACCCCCCGAGAGCCGGTATGCACGGTGATGTGGTAAAGGCAATAGATATGGCCGCCCCCGATAGGATTGTCTATGTCAGTTGCAATCCGGCGACACAGGCAAGAGATCTGTCGTTGTTGTCCGAAAACTATAAGGTGACCAAAGTTCAGCCCATAGATATGTTTCCACACACGCATCACGTTGAGAACGTGGTGCTTTTGGAGAGGGTTAGTTAATCCGGCTTTTTCCGGAGCCATTGTATTAAAGTATCCCAAATATTTCATTGTTACCAAAAAATTTATATTTTTGCGCATCTACGGTTCCGTTGATTTATCGGACAGTTTTGGAGAGATGGGTGAGTGGCTGAAACCATCAGTTTGCTAAACTGACGTATGGGTAACTGTACCGGGGGTTCGAATCCCCCTCTCTCCGCAACACCTTCATGAATCCCGCTATTGGCGGGGTTTTTATTTTACCGAAGTACTGTTGAAAGCTTGCTTTCATAAAGTACCAAGGGAAAATAATAAAACCGGAACGGTTCATGAAGGTGTTGTATGGTACTTCAAAAGGGATCACGAGCGAAGCGAGTAATCCCTTTTCTCCGCGATAAGTAAGTCATGCCTTGGCATGAACAGACAGCGGAAGAAAACAATAT
>DUOU01000093.1 GCA_012838685.1 Bacteroidota bacterium
AGCTTTGTCGCAGCTGGGAACAGGAGACCTATATAAATGGTTTGGCATAGTCTCAGAAGCAAAAAAGCCATTACCTGGTCTTATTCCTCAACATAAGGCTGTGTTATTAGATTTAAACTGGGAAAAAGTCGAATAACGAGAAAAAAAGTGTCAAGCGAAAGCGAAAATGACCTAACATTATAAATTTACATAGGCATAATTTCTGAAAAATTTACTATTGCTAATCCTCCAAGGGTGATCAAATGCCGGGATTTGTTTTTTTGCTTTTATAGCTGGTATTTGTTCAACAAAATCAACACTTTTTGAAAGAGCCTGTCTTTCAGGGATTTTTTCAAGGGCAAAAAGTTTTTCATCGTGAAGAACAAACATAGATTTATCCATCATAGTAATTACCGAGACCTTCGTTTTAGGTCGAAGAAATTTCTGTTGATTTTGAAAGTCATATAAAGCATAACGGTTACAATTTATTGCAATATCATGTCCGTTGCTGACTGTCCGTTTTGCAAAAGTAACCAATGTTTGATCAATTTGCTCTTTTGAAGGTTGTATGTCAAAGCAAGATGGTATACCGTCCATAATTGCGAACTGCTGATTGAATTTCGATATGTAGGAATTGAGGAACTCGTTAGCTTCGTCCAAGGTAGAAACGCCAGCAAGTCGCATTTCTTGTGGTAGTCGCCATTGAAGTGTGCCAAAGCTGCGTTCTATCCTTGGTTTAAACTCTGGGACTGATCTTGCTTCTAATTCAATTCCTAGGGTATGACATGCATGAGAAAATTGTGTAAATGTATCATCAGACATGTCTTTCATTTTTTTGCTTTTATATTCAAAAATAGTTCGCCTATCAGTTTTGAACTTTATGGGAATTCCATGTACTGTAAGGATTTGTTTTAATACAGAGAAATATCCACATAGTGTTTCCTGTCTATCAAAATGACCCCCTACAATGCGTCCTGTAGCATCATCAATAGAAAGATGCAGTTGCGATTTGCTGTTCCCAAACCAAAGATGCTCTGAAGCATCCATTTGTATCTCTTCACCAAAATACTTACTTCTGGGCTGAGTCGGATGAACGGTACCGGTATACTCCTCTGTCTCAAGCTGAATGAGCTGATCCCGTTGATCTAGGGAAAGTTTTTTCATTGCTGAAAGTTTCTTTTTAAGATCTCTTTTTGTCTTTTTATGGGCTTTTACAGATACCGTATCGTTTTCTTTAAAGATATTTCGAACTGTAGCTTCACTAACAGTTATGCCCTCTCTTTCTTCAATGATTTGCGAGAAATGGGTCATAGTGAAATCATAATAGGTCTTTTGATAGTGTTCAAAAATCATTGTATGATCTAGTTTATTTACCGGTATGCGTCCCTTGTTTCCATGAATGAGACCAGCTTCGCCTTTTTCTTTATACACTTTAATCATTCGATTAATGCTTCTCGGGCTTCGACTTAGTTTTACTACCGCTGCATTTTTGCTTTTCCCTTTTTCCACAACATCTTTAATAATGTCTATTTTTTCATCATCCATAAGTGTGCATCTCCTTTTCACAGAGCCTCCTTTGTTGGAAGCTATTTTAGCACATTGGGACATAGTCC
>DUOU01000094.1 GCA_012838685.1 Bacteroidota bacterium
ATAATTTTACCGAAACCAACCCTGATAGCATCGTAAATTGAATAATCAATGATTGTTTCTCCAGAAGGCCCTACCTGGTCCAACTGTTTGTTTCCGCCGTAACGGCTACCCATTCCGGCAGCCAATACCAATAATGAAGGTTTGTCCATAAAAATACTTTTTAAGTGTCACATGAAACCCGAATATTATAAGTTTGATAAGAGTTTCATATTTATTAAGTTTACTAAGGCAAATTTAACATTTTCGCGTTACCGCGCAAGATAATTGACCTAATAATTTTTAGGCCATATATAGCGAAGCGATTGACCATGATTTTTCCGGCTTTTTTCGGCGACACAAACGAACAAATCAAAGGAGCGCGCAAATCCCATGATACCGGAAATTGGGACAAAAACCATCCGGTACAGATCTCCTAATTGTGGTACAAAGTAATATAGTGGGAGACGGTTGGAAGATTGTTTTTAAAAATAAACAGTTAAGAGGTCGGTTTATAAAATATTCTTTCTATATTTGCGACCTGATTTTTGATCATAGTTAGAACAGATAATATTTTGCGAGATGAACTTAATGGATGTTGTAGATAAAGAATTTTCGGTGGAAAATGATTATCCCAAATTCGGTGCGGGTGACACGATTACCGTTAATTATAAAATCAGGGAAGGGAACAAAGAGAGGATACAGCAATTCAGGGGCGTCGTGATCCAAAGAGCCGGCGAGGGCCATACCGCCACTTTTACCGTCAGAAAAATGTCGGGCAACATCGGAGTAGAGAGAATTTTTCCCGTTTCCTCCCCATTTATCAGCGGTATAGAGGTCAACAAATACGGTAAAGTACGCAGGGCAAGGATATTCTATCTACGCAAGCTTACCGGCAAAAAAGCGCGCATCAAGGAGAAAAGGTTTTAATATTTCTTATCATAAGCTGTTTAAGGTCGTCTTCAAGGCGACCTTTTTTTTCAAAGAATTGGAACGATAATCGGCTTTCCGAAGGAGCCGGTTATTGATATGTCCATTTTAACAACCTCCTCGACAGGCACGTTTACCCCGAAGGCCGCCAGACCAAACGCGAACATATCTATCAACGAGTTTACCGAGCCGCTCAAACCGGCGCGCGGCATCTCCGTTTTCACGATATAATCAAGTGATTGGTCGATACCATGTCTGCCACTTACATTCATCTTAATATCCCCTACACTTGTCTCAAAAGGTTCAACATCAACGATCCCGTTAGCCATGGAAAAGGATATATCCAGATTCTCAAACCTGCTTTGGTACCGGTCTCCCAACTGTAAAACCTTTTTCATGTTCTCGAAGGCAACAGATTCTTTGATTGTTATGGCTTTGGACGCTATCTTCCCTTCTCCCGTTACGCTGTAAGGATAGATAGATAGATTTTCACTTAAAAGCGCGTTGAACCTGAGTTTGAGATCTACTTTCCCCTCCAACGACTGGCCGGAAGGGACAAATTTTCCGAAAATCGGCAGTTCATCCATAACCCGGGCGATATCCACATCTCGCATATCGACAACCGCGTCCATCCTGTTGTCGTCGTGTGTTCTCCCCAATGATCCGCCAATAAAAATATCACCACCAAATATGTTCAAGACAGTACTATCAGTGACGTACCGTTGATCTTCCACTATCAACCTGCCCTTTACTTCCGTTGCGACAACTGAATCCAGGATCAAACTGTCTATATCATATTCAAGGGTTGTCTCTTTTTTCGTAGGGGTAAAAGCGACAAATCCATTGACATAGAGCGAGTTTTTAATTTTTTCATCCTCATATACAAAAATATTACCGCCCAAAAAATCTATTTCGATATCCACTTGGGGATTGCCCCCCTTACTGAAGTCATAAATACCGGATAAAGTGGCATCCACGACGCAGTCGCCCTCTCCCCCTACATCCAATTTGAAACCGTAAGGTGAAAATGTGTTGAAGAGTTGTTCCAGTCGGCATTCCCCCGTTGTCAACCTTATATCCATATCCACCGATTTCCCGATATAAGCGGTGGACCCCTCCGCGAACATTTCAAGCCCGTTTATATTGATATTGTTTTCTCCGATTACTATCCTGTTTTCGGCTTTGTTGAGATTAAGATCCATTTCGGTTGATACCGCGGCACCGTTTAAATAGGCTACGCTATCCCTAATCAGGGTAAAATCATCCGCTTTAAGGTCTATTGTCATTTCAGATAAGCCCGGTTCACCGTACACTTTCATTGAACCGTTAATATTATAGAGGTATATTTCACTTGAATTGATTTGATCTGTTGCCGCGAAGGAGCCATTTTTGACCACAATCTCTTTTATCG
>DUOU01000001.1 GCA_012838685.1 Bacteroidota bacterium
TATCCACCAAATTCACTTTTGCTTTTTTCTCCGGGAGTAACGCCAAAAGCTCCGGTAGCGGATAGGTCGGTGTCTGTTACAAATGTCATCTTACCGGTCACAGGGGCGACAAAAGCGCTGAAATAACTGTTTGGCTTGTAATCCATACCGATAGCTATTGTGAGGTAAGCGGGCGCGAACCTATTAGATATTTTGGTATGGGGGGTGGTTGTGTAATTTTTTCCCTCTGTCAACTGAGTCCTGAAGTTAATCAAAGCGGCGTAATAGAGACTCTCCGTGACTTTTCTTCCATACTTGGAGAGGAAATCGAATTTATCGTCGGTTTTCTTGAAACCTGCATCTTCTCCCTGTCGTAATAACCCGTACCCAATATTAAGCGTATTGTCCCATGCGGTCTTATCTTTCTTATAGTTGGCGAAAATGTTTACAAGTCCGTTTACCGCGACTGAATTCTCGCCTCCCGATGCCCAATTTGTCAATGATGTCTGGGCCAGGTTGAGAATGAGGTCTCCCCCCGTTCTCCATCCCTGTAACGTGTCGGCTACCTGGGTTCTCAATATCTTTTCTTTGTCGGTTACCTGTCCATTTATAATTAAACAGACAGTAAATAACAATAACAGCGTTGTAATCTGTTTTTTCATAGGTTTAATGATTTTTATTTTGTTTTAAAGGCGTGAAATAAGAATTTACTTGACCATGCACGTGTATACAATATGAACATATAAGGGTAGCACAAGGGTTCCAACATAATAATGTATTTGTATCCACATTTCCGATCTTCAATCCGGATCAATTTATATATCTATAATCGGCGCAAATTTAAAACAATACCCTTAAACGACAAGAAAAGATATCTATATTTTTATTAATAGGGTTATTACGGATATCCATTAAACGCGCCTTTCTTGGGATGTTGAAATATTTTTTAAAAAAGTTTAAAAATTATATACAACATATTAAAATATATGATATATTTGTGATATCATTTTAATATCATTTTAATAATATAAACTTAATCGAGATGAAAACACAGGAAATTAATTTTGGCGGGTTCAGGATGAACGGTTTTTTGGCTCTGTTCGTGCATTTGTTGGTGATGCCCTTGATAGGCTTCATTTTAATGAAATATTTGTTGCCGGTAATGTTTGTACCGACAATGATATTGTTTGTTATACTGGTGTTGATTTGGTCTGTCATGTTCGGGGGATACTTTATGCTTGAGCCGAACGAGGCCAGGGCAATGGTGTTTTTCGGAAAATATAGGGGCACCTTCAAGGAGACAGGTTTTTTTTATGTAAATCCCTTTTACGCCAAGAAAAAACTTTCGCTTAGGGCCAGGAATCTGGATGTAGAACCTATAAAGGTTAACGATAAGATAGGAAATCCGGTTTTAATAGGTCTGGTTTTGGTCTGGAGACTGAAAGATACCTATAAAGCTATGTTTGAGATTGATGCCCAGACCATGGCAACAAGTGGAGTTTCAGGCGCGAATATTCCGGGAATCGCCGTGGCCAACAGGATGAGAGCGTTCGAGAAATTTGTTATGATCCAAAGTGATGCGGCATTGCGCCAGGTTGCCGGTCAGTATGCGTACGACGATAATGATGCTGATAGCAACGAGTTGACACTTCGTGGTGGTGGGGAAGAGATCAACACCCAACTGGAAAAACAGCTGAATGAAAGACTTGAGATGGCCGGCATGGAGGTTATTGAGGCAAGGTTGAATTATTTGGCTTATGCTCCGGAGATAGCGGCCGTAATGTTGCGTCGCCAGCAGGCTTCCGCTATCATCGCCGCCCGCGAGAAAATAGTGGAGGGGGCAGTTTCTATGGTAAAAATGGCGCTTGACAAACTGAAGGAGGAGGATATAGTGGATCTGGATGAAGAGAAGAAAGCCGCCATGGTAAGCAACCTGTTGGTCGTTCTCTGCGCTGACGAGGCGGCACAGCCCGTTGTCAACGCCGGAACTTTGCACCATTAATAGTATGTGTCCATATATTGCCCGCCATTAGCTTACAGATTTATGGCGGGCAAATTCACTGTTTGTTGCTGTTAGGAGAATAGGAAGTTTATTATAATAATAAGGTATAAATGGAATCAAAAGTGTTCACTCAGTACGGTTATCCGATAATAATCGTATCGTTGGCCGCGATTGTTGGTATGGTAATAGCTTTTGTGCTGAACAATGGTATACCAAAGGAGGGATTGATACCTATAGCTGTTGTAACCGTCTCTTTGATCATTGCCATATTGATGACCTATAAAATGACAATCTGTGTGGATGATCGGTATGTGTGGTTCAGGATGGGTATAGGTCTTGTGGGAAAAACTTATGAACTGTCAGATATATCGGAATGTAGGATAGTGAGGATATACTCTTCCGGTGTCAGAAAAATCAGAAACGGAAATTTATACAGTATTCATGGGTTTAAGGGCATCGAATTGAAATTTCATTCAACAAACAGGGTTGTCCGTTTGGGTACAAACCGACCCGATGAGCTTTGTGGGGCCATAAACAACGCGATATCCAAATCCAAAGGAAAAAAATGGGTTTGCTATTGAAAAATCTCTCTTTAGGGGGGTGTCATAATAAATTTGTGAGTAAATGGAACCAAAGGAATACATATACTACAGGTTGCCTTTTATTGTAAAGATGATATTTGGGATAATTATCGCTACAGACCAACAGTAAATTGTGAACACACTATTCAAAAGTGTTGGAATAAAAACGATTAATAGAATAAAATGGCTAAAAAAAATCCAATAAAGAGTTTTGTTCTCAGGGTGGATTCGGAGACAATGAGCGCTATAGAGAAATGGGCGGCTGACGAGTTCCGAAGCACCAATGGGCAGCTTCAATATATAATTTCGGAGGCACTCAAAAAGAGTGGCCGACTGAAAAAAGAGAGGCCCCGGGATCTGCCACCGGACAATGAGCCCAAATGATTGTTGATCCAGTTTTGATGAGTTTCAGGGCTCATCAGATATTTAAAAATTAAAAACAAATTAAAAATCAAATAGGTGAAAAAAGGAGTTATATATATTGTAGCGGCGCTGACAATGATGATAGGCGCGTGCAAAAACGATCAAATTGAACCCAAGGATATTCAGGGAAGTTGGTCAGGAACATTGGATGTGGGA
>DUOU01000010.1 GCA_012838685.1 Bacteroidota bacterium
ACCAACTGTCTCCATGTTGCCCGAAGCGACTTTCCCGGAACTACTCCTTTTGCCCGCTCTGTTTGTAGTCGCCAAATCGTATTGGTGGAGTCCCAGTTCCTCGATCTTCCTGATAAGCATATTGGCATAGTCCGGGTTTGTAGCGTATCCCGCCTCCTTCAATCCCCTTGCCCAGCCAACATAGTCGGTCCGGCTCAGCTCAAACAGCCTCGCATATCTGGAACCATTTACCAAAAAGTCGGTATGGTCCCTGTAAGACTCCTCGGCATGCCTGTATTTTCTAAAACACTCGTTACGAGCGTCATCATCGTGTCTTATTGTCCGTCCGCTCCAATTGTTGTGGCACTTGATACCAAAATGGTTGTTGGCCTCCACGGCTAGCCTGCTCCTTCCATAATCCGACTCCACAATGCCCTGTGCAAGGGTAATACTCGCCGGAATCCCCGAACGGTTCATCTCACTTATAGCCAAATCTTTGTATTGGTTTATATAATTCATCTCCACGGATCCTCCTGAATAGGAATAGCCAGAGGAGGTGGAGACATAACGGGTTGTCTTGCAGGAGACGAAAAAAAGTGGCACCAACAGCAGAGGGGCGATAAAATGGCCGGAAGATAACAGACGTTCCGCTATACGGAGAAACACGAGAAACAACTCAGCAATGATATAACCAGTTCTCAGCATACACAAAAGTAATAAAAATCCCGAATGTGATCAAAAGTTGTAATTTAAAGACTCTATGGGCAGCTACTCGGGAACAACCAATTGAAAGCCGGAACCATGTATGTTTTTTATGTTCAGGGTGGGATCTCCTGACAATATTTTTCTGAGTTTGGTTATGTAAACGTCCATGCTCCTGGCGGTGAAATAATCGTCTGTTCCCCAAATCTTTTTCAATGCGACCTCCCTGCGGACCATCTCATTACTGTTCTCGACCAGCATCTCCAATAATTGGGACTCTTTTGGCGACAACTTCTTGACATTTCCATTGGCAGTCAGTGTCCTTAGTTTAGTGTTGAACTCAAACTTGCCGATAGTGTAGATATCCCTGCCCGTGTCATGCGGGCCGCGGCGGGAAATGATCGCCTTAATCTTCGCGAGAAGGATGTCGGTGTCAAATGGCTTTGTGATATAATCATCACCGCCCACACCATAACCCGTCAGTACATCTTCTTTCAGTTTTTTGGCCGTAAGGAAGATAATGGGAATAACAGCATTTATTGACCTGATCTCATTGGCAATGGTGAAACCATCAACATGGGGCAGCATAACGTCGAGGATACATATATCGAATTCGCCTTTCCTGTAACGATCTACAGCGTACTTTCCGTCATCTACCCAATCGACCGTGAAATCATTGAGTTCAAGATATGACTTGAGAACCGACCCGAAACTCAGATCGTCCTCAACAAGAAATATTTTGATCGGTTTTTGACTGTTCATCTTAAAATTTTTACTCTCTAACCCGAAATATAAAACATTTACCTCTTATTATCAATTTTATGCCTCGACTTCAAGATTAACGGAGGATCATTTTCCTCGTTATGTGGTATATATACCTCAAAACGACTGCCATTGCCCGGCTCGCTCGCTACGGTTATCGTACCCCTGTGGGCATCGACAATAGAGCAGACATAATTAAGCCCCAATCCAAACCCCTTAACATTATGTACGTTGCCCGTAGTCTGCCTGTAGAACCGTTCAAATATCTTGTTTTGGACGCTTTTGGACATGCCTATCCCTTTGTCCTCCACAACAACAACAACACCAGACCCGTTATTGGAGGTGGTTATGGTGACCTCCGGCTTTTCAGGTGAATACTTTATCGCATTGTCTAACAAGTTGTTCACCAGGTTGTATAAATGATCGGCATCGCCATAAACATAAGGATTCCCGGCCTCCAGCTTCGCTTTGATGGTACCTCCCCTCTCCGTGACCAATATTTCCATGGAATCGACCGCTTTCGCGATTATATGGTTCAACGAAACATCCTCGAACCTGAATTCTATCTCCCTGTTGTCAAGCGAAGCTATCTGGAGGATTGTCTCCACCTTTTTGTTCATTCTGCTGTTCTCTTTCTTTATCATTCCAACAAACTGGCGGATCTTGTACTCATCGTTTATGATCTTTGGGTTTACTATGGTGTCGGCCGCCAGGGAGATGGTCGCTATTGGCGTCTTGAACTCGTGAGTCATGTTGTTGATGAAGTCGTTTTTCATCTCCGACATTTTTTTCTGGTTAAGGATAAAGTAGAGGCTGAAAGCGAAGGTAGCCAGGATTATCAATGAAAAAACCAGGGAACTCGACAAAATCCCGGTCATTGAGCCAAGAACGTAATTATTGCGGTCGGGAAATACCACCGCAAGGTTCATATCCTGCCTGATAAGATTATCCGGAAAGAGTTGGACAACGTACGGGGTTTTCAAAAAATCGTTTTTACCGGCCTTTTTATAATTTCCTTCGCCTACCTCGCCATCCTTCAAGATGGCGAACTCATAGGGAGTCGTTATCCCTGAAAACTGGAAAGAGTGTTTCAGCGCGAGATCGACATCCCTGACATCGATCTCCATGGTCTTCTCCCACTGGTACAGCTCACGGATCATCTGGTCGGTCATATTCCTGAAATCGCTTAACCTTCTCTCGAGCCAGTCGGTGTACTCTTGTCGACGTAACATTGATCTGCCCGGGTTGGTGGCCAAATCCCGCCGGGATTCTATTGAAACAGTTCCCGGGTTTTCCGTGGAAAGGATAACAATATTGGCGGAATCCATTGAGATTGTGGTATCTTTTGATACTATCACCGGCTCCTCTCCCGTCCTTTGGGCCACCGTAGTGCTGGAGATAGAGACATTATCGCCAAATGACAGGATACTGCTTGAACTCATGTAAGAAGATCCCCATATATCCGGTTTTCCTTCTGGTTCAATATTTTGGAATGCATAATTGTTGACAAAATCTGTCTCCCTGGCTCTCTCAATCGCTTCCGCCGCCTGGCGCACACATTCATAAGCGGTATGATCGAAACTCTCGTTCAATACGCTGACCGCGTTCCTTATCCAAATGATCTGAATTCCGATTATCCCCAGCACGGAGAGAGCCATCATCAAAATAAGCCATTTGAATCCCTTCTTGTTCATACCACAAATTTAAGCCAACAACTTATACCATAATAAACTTTAACTTTTAATTAACTTTCAAAGAGTGCTTTTTATATCAAAACATCGCATAGTTCAGCGGTGTACCCATAAAAAATCTATATGTCAAAATATATAAGGCCGCTTACACAACCTGTAAACAGCCTTAAATTTTCAATATTTACCATTACTCCCCCCTATCGGGAAATCAACTGCTTTCCCAAAAAGTCAAATCTCTCCTCCGTAGCGGCTATAGGGATCATGCCCATATCTTCGCCCAACCGCATTACGGACCTGTTGTCGCTGGTTGTAGGATCCCAAACCGGCAGCCCCTCTCCGTTGGGATCACCGTTTTTAGCGAAATTTGCCCAATAAGATGACATCATGTCGGCCACCATTCTATCTACATCTGTCCAGGGACGGTCAAGCATCTTCAGGTTGTTGAAGACATATGGCACCTCTCCTGTGTGGAAAGCACCGAATTCAGGATGTTCCGGCCAGGGAATGGCACGGTCAAAGTAATAGATATAGCCATTGGTAGTCGATGTCCTGGCCCTGTAATCCAGCCACAAATAGGCGTTGAGCCTGGAATATTCCTGGGCGGCAACTTGTCCCGCCAATAGCGAATCTCCTTGTGCCGAGGCGAGATATAGCCTGTAATAGTCATCGTTCCTTGCCCCTCCGTACCTTAGTTCGCTCATATTCATCCCGGTCATAAAGGGCGTATCGTTCTGCTCTCCCGCGGCAAACACATCCATTGAACTACCTGTAAACACGTAACCATCGACAACACTGCCAAATCGGATAGTTGTCTGTCCCGGTGCGGTTATAAATATATCCATAGGATCCATCGCCCTGAGCTCGGCCAGGGAAGATGCCCCTTTTGTTGCCATAAATTCCAGCCCTCTTTGCTCCGCATCCGCTAAACTGGTTGAATTGCCCGAGCCGGTATAACTCGATCCGCTCTCGGTAATCGCTCTATGGAAAAGTCCCTTCGCTAACGGCGAAATTATAAGGGAGCGTACTGAACTGGCTCCGGCCGATTGTCCCACTATTGTTACCCTGTTGGGATCACCTCCAAAATTGGCGATATTGGACTGTATCCATTTCAATGCGGCTATCTGGTCGAGATACCCATAATTTCCCGATACTTTGTTGGGCGATTCAGCTGACAATTCGGGGTGAACCAATAATCCCAGCACGCCCAGCCTGTAGTTTATAGTGACAACAATGATTCCCTTTTGTGCGAGCTCTTCGCCATCATACACATCTATAGCTCCGGATCCTTCGGTAAAACCGCCTCCGTGAATATATACCAATACGGCAAGTTTATCGGAAGCTTTTTTCGCGGGTGTCCATATATTAAGGAAAAGACAATCCTCGCTGATCTCGTTCTGCACCATAAACTCCTCGCTCCAGGGTAGCCTTGCCCCCGCTTTCTGCTGTATACAACTGGCGCAAAACTCGGTAGCATCGCGAACACCTTCCCATGGTTCAGGTGGTTGCGGTTCACGCCATCTAAGATCGCCCACGGGAGGCGCGGCATAAGGGATTCCCTTAAAGGCTACAACGGTTCCCGCATCATTGGCCAGGCCCCGCAAAAGTCCGCTTTGGGTCTCCACTACCGGGTCTATCAGCCCGCTCTTCATCGAACAGGATGTCACGACCAAACATGATAATAACACAATGAAAATTAGAGGATAAGATTTTTTCATAGCTTTGATTGTTAAGTGGTTATATTATATGGTTGTATTTGTACGATCAGTTTTTCAAGGTTTTTGGCACACCAAATATTTCATTTTTAGTCTTAAATACAAATATACTTGAAAATCAACATGTATTGAAAAGATTTTAAGATCATGCGCCATGGTTGGGTCGGTATCCATTTTTTCCAATAGGCAAAGGGGAATAAAAGATATTTGTTGGCATAAGTAGATTATTTATCCTCTTGAAAGAGTAAAATAGCGGTTATATACTGAAATTTAACAGTTATTATGAACATATGTTCATTTTAAGTGCTATATTTGTACCGCAACAACATTAAGCAAAAAATAGGGGCAGCGGAAAACAGCAGTTGCCACTAACAACAAAAATTAATTGTTTAACCATTAAATAAATTGGATTATGCCAGGAGGAGATCATACCGGACCAATGGGACAAGGTCCCGGAACCGGAAGAGTATTGGGTATGTGCTCGGGATATAACGCACCGGGATACGCAAAAGGATTTGGTAGAAATATGGGAAGAGGATTTGGTTTTAATAGAGGTCGTGGAATGGGCAGCGGCAGAGGTCGCTATTTTGGAGCTGACCTGACCGAATCCAATTATGGATCCATATGGAACCAACCTATCAGCAAAAATGATGAGATAAGAATGCTCAAGACCCGGGCCAAATTGCTGAAACAAAGCCAAAACGATATAGAAAAAAGATTGAGTGAGCTCGAAAAAGAGGACTAGTCCGCAAAAAACCAAAATTACAGTGGATAGGCCAGTGGTCTCGCTTTAAAACTTTCGCCTTTGGAGGCAGGATTACTTCGTGATCCTGAGTGGGGGGGGATTGTCGGGATGGCAGGATTCGAACCTGCGACCCTCTGGTCCCAAACCAGATGCGCTAACCGGACTGCGCTACATCCCGTGAAGTGAAGGGAAATTCTATCTCCTCCCAAAAAAGTGCCGCAAATATAGACCAATAATTTTAAATTTACAATCCGGCTATATTTTTATCCGGTGAAGAACTATCAATATTTTCCTCTCTATTTTTTGCCGTGTTCTGTTCCTTAACAGCATCTATCAACTCCTCTCCCGACAACCTGAATT
Source organism: Bacteroidota bacterium (assembly GCA_012838685.1). Taxonomy (GTDB): domain Bacteria; phylum Bacteroidota; class Bacteroidia; order Bacteroidales; family VadinHA17; genus LD21. The sequence continues at coordinate 5,952 of DUOU01000010.1, forward strand.
TCTCGGCTTTTCGCGGGGTTGTCAGATATACTATATCTCCTTCTTTAAGTCCCTGCTCAATAATAATATTTTCAGCGTTGGATGATCCAAGCAGCACGACCTGTTTTTTGCCACTCTTGGTGTAAACAACCGTAACTGAGTCCGCTCCGGTATGTACAGCCGCATTTGGAATATAAACAACGTCTTCAAAACTGGCTATCTTTACCGTGTTAGTGGTGGTCATATCAGGCCTCAACTGGGAATCTACCTTATCAAGCTTGATCAAAACCTCAAAAACCTTGGAGTCGGTGTTGGCCAGCTTCTCCCCTACCTTGGCCACTTTCGAAATCTTTCCGGTATAAAGCTTGGAGGGAAACGCATCGACCTTTAGCTGGACATCCATACCGGTCGACAATTTATTTATATCTATCTCACTGACATATACCTTTGAAAGCATGGACGACAAATCAGGCAACGTAGCCACAACATTCTGCATCATATTGACGGAAGATCCCGTCTTGATCTTAGAACCCCTGAAATCCTTGGCATAAACAACCATACCATCAGCCGGAGCTGTAATATAAAATAGATCCAATGCTTTCTGATAATCAGCGATCCTCTGGCGCATACGGGAAATATTGGTATTGCTGTTGGCTATCCTCGCCAAAATCTGCTCAGTGGACAATTGGTAACTGTTCAACAATTGCTGCAAAGAGTTCTCCTCTCTCTGAAGATTCAGTTCAGCGGTGCGAATGGTTCCGGCCGACTCATATTGTGAATTCGTAAGCGTAGCGCGGGAATTCTCGATGGTGTGCCGCTGGTTGACAATATTATCCCTCAGTCCACTCAGCCTTACCGCCGAATCAAGAAGCAAATTCTCATGCGTCAACAACAGACTCTCAAGATTTTCCTGATATGAGGTCAAGGTATTCTGGAATTCGGTCCTGTCAAACATAGCCACATAATCCCCCTTCCTGACAACAGTTCCCTCGGTCACCATATCGGATATGGTAAGCGACTGGGCCCTGATATTCCTGTTGCTCGCGATATCAGGGCCTTTTATCTCTACGCAATTTTCAGCCTCCAGTGTACCGGCGACCTCAATGGTAATATCAAATTTTCCGTATCGCGCCTCAGCGTATTCAACCTCATCGGCCGTTTTGTCGGGTCCTCCCGTGAGTATCACCAAAAGTCCAAACAAAACAACTATGCCTACCGTCAAATTTCTTTTCTGTTTTCTATCCATGATATTATTATCACTTAATTGTTCACAAAATTATATAAAATTGGAAACACCTGACTTGTCGATTATCCGCGTTTAACTATTATTAACGAAATTCCCAAAAGCTCCAAACCGTTTACCTACAATGACAATCCTCAACGGTCAATTATTCCTTTTGATATGCCATTTTTTCAATCTTGGGGTATGAACCG
>DUOU01000011.1 GCA_012838685.1 Bacteroidota bacterium
TACCCTATATCGACAAAAACTACCGTACACTGACAGATCGCGAATATCGCGCGATTGCCGGCTTATCTATGGGTGGCGCGCACACAACTTACGCCGCTCTCAACAATCTGGACAAATTCGCCTGGGTAGGTTCTTTCAGCGGCGCTTTCGTCTTATGGCCCAACGCAAGGGGCAGTGAAAGAGGCCAAGGTCCGGAGCTCATCAATCTGGATGCCGTGGAAAACCAGGTTTTCCCAAATTTGAATTCATCGGCGAACGCCCAGCTCAAACTCTTCTATATCGCTATCGGAAGCGATGACTTTTTGATTGAGGCCAACCGTCAGTTCAAAGGATGGTTAAAGGAAAAAAATATTGATTTTGTTGATATTGATACCCCGGGATACGCGCACGAGTGGAGTTATTGGAGACTCTGCCTGGTTGATTTTGCGGGACGACTTTTCAAATAATCATTGATCGCGAACCAATGGAACAGTGAATTTAACCGAACAGTTCCATCAAAATGGGAAGTTAAAAAACAGAGGGTGTTCCTTTCGGGAACACCCTCATATTATATAAACTATTGTAAATTAATTTCTAGCAAAGTTTATAAGGACTTCTGTAGTCATATCCATAGAGCCTGTGAGCCATAGCCTCAGGATCGTCAACGAACCTTTCAGTCGCTGGATTCCAGTGGACGGTACGACCAAGCTCCATAGCTACGTTGGAAAGGATACATGTGATGGAGGAACTGCAACCTACTTCAACAGGAGCAATAGGTTCCTTGCGACTGCGAACACAATCTATAAAGTCCTGTGAGTGTGGAGAGCTGATTTCATAACGAATGTCTCCGGGGCCACCAGCCTGTATCTGTGACGCTGCCGCCGCTGCTGCTGCTTCGGCTGCTTTGCGTTCTTTTTTCGACATCGCCGCCAACCTGGCCGCTTCCGCCGCCGCCGCCGCCTCTCTCGCTGCCTGGGCCGCTGCCCTGTCGGCCGCGCTCTGAGGAGGAGTTCCAGCTATGTCAGCAGGAATCAACGATTGGTCAGAGCAGGATATATGTGAACGCGATACCGTAATCCAACCTTTGGTTCCATCAAAACGGATACCCTGTGAATTGGGGCTGACACCTGATGTGTAGTCTTCCTCGGTCATAATGATACCATTCGCATATTTGAAGGTCGTGAATTTGGCTCCATTGTATCCCGGAGGTGTGATCTCCACAGGACCACTGCCATCCATACCTATAGCTGCCTGGGCAATGTCAAACATATGTGCGCCCCAGTCGGCCGGATAACCGTTACCGGTCTCACTGTACCAACGCCATGCGCCCCAAGCCGATTCGTTAACCTCGGGGTTGAGGGAAATTGGAGGACAAATATCATCAAAGTAGAAAATACTTGGATCGTTCAACGGACCTAACCAAAGATTCCAGTTCAGCTCAGCCGGTGGATCCTTTTTCTGAAGATCGGGATCTGTATTCGAAGGATCAAGAAGGACGGACAATGGTCTTGGAGCGTCCCCAACTTTCGCCTTGATTGTAGTGATATGTCCAATCTTTCCGGCCTGTACCAATTCAATTGCTTTCTGGAAAGTGGCTTGTGAACGTTGCTGGCTACCTACCTGGAGAACACGTCCATTGTTGCGAACGGCTTTTACCATCTCCTGCGCTTCGCGAATTGTATAAGAGAGTGGCTTCTCGCAATAGATGTCCTTTCCCGCTTCAGCGGAGTGTATGACATGTAAAGCGTGCCAATGGTCGGGTGACGCTATCTCGATAGCATCGATATCGGTACGATCAAGAAGATAACGATAATCTTCATATGTATCGCAACGAGGGTTCAGTCCGGCTGTTGCCTGCCATGCTTCAACCCTGTTCTGGAATCTTACGCGTTTCAATGAATGGACGTCGGAAGCGGCAATCATGTTCACACCTTTACAAGAGGTAAGGCCCCTTAAAACAGAAAGACCCTGCCTGCCAAGACCTATCGCTCCCATATAGACAGTATCACTCGGCGGAGCTCCCAAACCGCTTGATTTCCAACTGGGAAGGATGGTCAAACCAACTGCGCCCAAGGCAGCCGATTTCAAAAAATCCCTACGGTTTACACCGCTGTTAGTTGTTTTTTTCATGATGTTGATTTGTTATAAACTGTTATTTATTATTAAATGGTTATTATCTAATTACTCTCAATCTGGCTGCTTTTTTAAAAACATACAACCTAATTACATTAATCGAATATATTAGCTGCTAAAGCTATGAAAAAAATATTAAAAAAATCAACCAAACTAAAAAAAACGAAATATTTTGGGCAATAAGTGCCAATATACCGCGATCAAAAGGCTCTTATTGACTAAATTTGGGCAATTAATTACGATATGAAAAGATTTTTTTATCTGCTTACCGCGACAACCATCGCATTTTTGTGGTTGTTTCCCCGGACATCCTTCTCGCAGGAGATATTTCCCGGAGAGCATCTTATCAATGAAAACCGGTTAAAGAGTTATGTGACTTTTTTGGCTTCACCCCTTTTGAACGGGAGGGAAAACGGGGAGCAAGGGCTGGAAATTGCCCAACAATTCGTTATCTCCCAGGCCATGTTGGCCGGATTGAATCCCGCTAACGGCAACAGCTACCTGCAACCATACCAGATTATCGAAACCAGCTTCGATGAATCCAAGAGTCTTCTGGGGATAAAATCCGAAGGGGGCGCCTTTGAGGAAATTGATCAGAATTTGATCCAAATAATGCCCTCAACACCTTCTGATTTCGCTGTTAACGGCGAGGTTGTCTTCGCGGGATACGGGCTCAAACAGATGATGTACGATTACAATGATTACGCGAATATCGATATTTCCGGAAAGATTGTTCTTGTCATGGATGGGGCGCCAACATCCGCTGATGGCGAATTTCTCTTCAAAGGCAACGACTGGTCGGCCCAATTCGCCTCCATAAATGCCAAGATCTCATACGTTACTTACTCAAAAGCCAAAGCGGTCATAATCGTGCCCGATCCAAAATCGGGGGCAACAACAACCGAGCAGTTGTATCCGGGCATTGAAAACCAATTCAAAGCATCAAGAAAATTGAAGAGCGATGCTTACTTTCGGGCATCGATGCCCAACACACCGGTGATATTGATGGCAAATAGTGAGGTGGCCGACAAATTGCTTGAGGGCAGCGGTCATACCCTGAAAGAGTTGCAACTTATTATAGACGATAACCTGAAACCATATTCTTTCGTGATACCCGACAAAGAGATATCGATCATGAAATCGACCAAAACCGAGGAGAAAACCCTCTACAATGTGGCCGCGATCATTGAGGGGAGCGATCCGATACTAAAAGATGAATACCTGGTATTTTCATCCCACATCGACCATGTGGGAAGCGCCAACGGAATTGTATACCCAGGGGCCGATGATAACGCTACGGGCTGCGCCGCGCTGCTGGCCATGGCCAAAGCGTTCAGCGAAGCAACGGAACATCCAAAACGGTCGCTGCTCTTCCTCTGGTTTTCCGGGGAGGAGATCGGCCTTTTCGGTTCGCGGGCTTACGTGGAAAACCCCCTGGTTCCCCTATCAAAAAGCGTAGCAAATATCAATATAGATATGATAGGGAGATCCAAAGGTGTTGCCGACACATCAAAAAACAATCCCATGACCGGACCTACAGGTGTTTTCGTTATTTCCGGGAACCAGAGCAAAGAGCTGCTGGAGATAGCCGACAAAATCGACAAGGAGTCGATAATTGA
>DUOU01000095.1 GCA_012838685.1 Bacteroidota bacterium
CGTATGATACTCCACTATTGCCCAGGCCGGCCCCTTCACCGCGGTTTGTAGATTCAACCGACCCCGTGGGAGATCCTTGGTTGCCTGTTCCACCCGCGACACCTTCACTTGTCGATGTTGTTCCCCTGTTTTGGGCACTGGTAAGGGCGTTTCTGGTTCGGTCAGCAATTTCAGCCTGTCGGCGCTCTTCCTCCAAAATTCTCTGTCGTTCAATCTCCTCCTGTTCTTTTCTTATCCTTTCCGCCTCCAGTTCTTCCTGCCGGATACGTTCGGCTTCAATTTCCTGTTGTCGCCGTATTTCCGCCTGTGGATCCACCTCCTTAACTTCGGGCGCCTCCTCAAAATCCTGTGTCAACAAGGGCTCTTCGTCAACAGTCTCCATGTTTGTACTGGAGGTAGGTGGTGGAGAGTAATCTTCTGGATTCGCCATGGCAATTGATGGTTCAACATCGCCATAGCCGGTATCATCGAATCCAAAATTCACAAGGATACCCTCTTCGGGTTCAATTACAGGCGCATACATTCCAAGTATAAACAACGAACCGATCACAAAGGAATGAATCAGTATTGTGCCTATAAGTCCCTTTTTTTTCTCCTGGGGAAACCTATACAGATCGTTATTTGGGTGTTGTGGCAATTATTAATTTGTAATTGTTTGATTGTGCTATATTCAATACTTTGACCACGCTCTCAAAAGGAACGGTTTTGTCGGCATGCAATGAGATATAGGTATCAGGATTCGCTCCAAGTTTCTGTTTCAATATCGATTCCAGATCCTCGAAAGCTACGGGTTGATTTTCAACATAATATCGTTGATCGCTTGTGATGGAGACAGTTGTTTGCGGCTTGGCCGAGGTCTGACTGCTCCCCTGGGGCAACAACAGTTTCAAAGCTGTGGGGTGTACTAATGTTGATGTTAACATAAAGAAAATAAGTAGGTTAAATACAACATCAGTCATGCCCGTTGAGCTAAAACTAACATTTATCTTATTTCTTTGGGTAATTGCCATATTGTATTACTTATTTAACCGGTTCATTGAGAATATCCATAAATTCCGTCAAAGTGGCTTCCAAGGTAAAAACCACTTTTTCTACTCTAACAACCAAGGCGTTATATGCGAAGAAGCAGAGAATTCCAACGATAAGCCCTCCGGCGGTGGTAACAAGGGAGGTATATATTCCGCCTGAAAGTATAGAGACCTCAATATTGTTACCGGCGAGTGACATCGCATAAAACGCCTGTATCATACCTATCACGGTTCCGAGAAATCCCAACATTGGCGCGGCTCCGGTAATTGTCGCCAAAGTAGGGAAGCTTTTTTCCAGTTTGGCCACCTCAAGCTTGCCGACGGTTTCGACAGCCGTGCTGATATCTTGCAAAGGTCTCCCCAGTCTGCTTATCCCCTTTTCCACCATCTTGGCAGCGGGACTATCGGTTGATTTGCACAACGCTGTGGCCGCATCAACCTTTCCTTCATATATATAATCTTTTATCCTGTTCATGAAATTAACATCCTGTTTATATGCTTTTTTTATCACGAACAGCCTTTCAATGAATATATAGGCGGCGACAAATGAGAGCAGGACAATGATCAGCATGATCCACCCACCTTTTATGGCAAGATCGATTAATGTCAATTTGGCTGTGGAGGCGGTTTCGACCGCTGTTGTTGCCCCTTCCTGTAAAATAATCTGTAGTAATCCCATAATGTTATGTTTCAATAGTAATGGTTTGTTTCGTTTCTGTTAAATATGGAGCGAAGTTAATAAAAAACGTAATTCAACTGTCTACTATTGTTGTAGGTTAATAACAAAGTAAATTTATTTATAAACATAAATTTCTGTTTTCTCTTTTTACATGTAATTATGTTAAAAATGATACTTTTGATAAAAATATCTCTTTTGGGATCAATTTATTAAAAACCATAACGGATGAAACTCTTTACCTCCCCTCAAATAAGGGAAATTGACAGAATAACTATCGAAAGGGAGCCGGTATCCTCAACCGACTTAATGGAAAGGGCCGCCAGCGGGGCGGCGTCATGGATAATGGAGAGATTCAGCGGAGATACTTTGTTTTATGTTTTCGCGGGTCCGGGCAATAATGGGGGAGACGGACTGGTAATCGCCAGGTTACTCCATAAGGCGGGTTTTGACACGGTTGTCGTTATTCCTCAACTATCGGACAGTTTTTCTCCCGATTTCATGATAAATAGGGAGCGTTTGGAGAGAATAGGTTTTAGTAAGATCATTCTTTTGGGAGAGGAGGACCGGTTCCCGGTCTGTTTGGGAAATACCGTGATCGTGGATGCCCTGTTCGGCACCGGTTTGAATCGCCCGGTTTATGGTTTCGCCGGGAAATTGATAGAGAAGATAAATGCCGCGGATGCGGTCATAATATCGATAGACATTCCATCCGGACTTTTTGGCGAGGATAACAGATTGAACAGGGATTCGGCGATTGTAAGGGCAGACTATACCTTGAGCTTTGAGTTCCCCAAAATCGCTTTTATGTTTCCTTCAAACGAACAATATGTCGGGGAGGTTGTTGTTCTTCCGATAGGTCTTGATAAGCGGACCATAAATGATCTTGAATCGGACTATTATTATACTGATGAAGATGTTGTCAAGCCGATGCTAAAAAAGAGAAAAAAATTCAGTCATAAAGGCAATTACGGCCACGCCCTTTTTATCGGAGGTTCCAGGGGAAAGATGGGCGCGGTGGTTTTGGGGGGAAAGGCGGCCCTTAGGAGTGGGGCCGGTTTGGTCTCCTGCCATATACCGTACTGTGGGAACGATATTCTGCAGGTCGCGGTACCTGAGGCGATGGTGAGCGCGGACAGCCATGAATTATTTGTAACAACTCTGCCCGATATGACAAAATATTCGGCAGTGGGCATTGGTCCCGGTATGGGGATCGCCCCGGATTCATTTGGGGTTTTATACGATTTGCTGACGGAATGTGACCTGCCATTGGTTGTAGACGCAGATGCGATCAATATATTATCGGCAAACAAGGGGTGGCTTAAAAAAATCACGTCCAATACCATACTGACCCCACATCCCAAGGAGTTTGAGCGTGTCGCCGGAGTATGGGACAACGATTGTGAAAGAGTTGAAAAACAGGTAAATTTTTCAAAGGATATGGGCTGTATCGTTGTACTCAAGGGTGCCTGCACTTCTGTTTCGTTTCCCGATGGGAGGGTGTGGTTCAACAGTTCAGGCAATCCCGGAATGGCAACAGCGGGCAGCGGTGATGTGCTGACAGGTATTATTTTGTCGTTGCTGGCGCAGGGTTATACTCCCGAAGAGGCCGCGATAGCGGGTGTCTTTATTCATGGTTTGGCGGGTGACATAGCTTCGGAAAAATTGGGCGAAACAGCTATGATAGCCTCCGATATTATCGATAATATAGGTGCCGCTTATGATATGATAATAGACAATGGATAGTGTTTTTTGGGCGAATATTGCTAATATTGCCGTGAATTGGAATATTTAAGTTTATTGGAGGGGGAAGAGACTAAAATTGAACCTATTTTTAAGAGAGGCAAGGCTTTAACTGTTTAGCTTCACATGACCTTATAAATATATAATAAACATGAAACGAATAAAATATATATCGGTGTTTTTAGTGTTAGCCTTATTGGCTTCATGTTCAAGCGTTAAGAGAACAGGTAAACAGAGTTACTCCGTAACACCACTTTCAGATGCGGTGTCGGTCAGCAACGGTGCTATTGTTTATGGTTTGCCAAGAACCGTCTTCACGGTAAAGGTGAGAATGGAAAGAACGGTTGAGGTAAAGGGTCCTTATTCCCAATTCGCAGAGAATCTGCTTGGGTTGAGGAACATTATCAAATCAGACCGGGAGTACTGGGAAATTACCGGTATTACCGTAAACTCACATGAAGAGCTTGATCCATCCGAATTATATATTATTGAAAGTGGGGCCGCCATGGAGGCCAATATGTTAACACTAAAAAGCGAAGGTTTTATTCTGGACCTTAACCCTGAGTCGAACAAAAGCGATAAATCGATGGAAACGGAATATGATTTTGATCTTAACAGGTATGTCGCCTACGATCTGGGATCCGACGAATATTATTTTACACAGGTGGATACCGGATACAGACGGTTAAGTTTTGATTCAACCTTTATAAGTGTGCCCTATGTTGTCGAGAGAAGAACGCCTCTATCTTCCGCCCAGCTCGCGGAAAAGGCGGCGAACAGGATTATTGAGATCAGGGAGGGCAAGTTTTTGGTGTTGACCGGTGAGGCAAATGTTTTCCCTCAAAGTGACGCCGCTATAAAGGAGCTCAATAAGATGGAAAAAGAGTATACCGAGTTGTTTGTCGGGAAGCGTTACACTGAGACAAGATATTATGCCGTGCAGGTAATACCTACATCGGAGATTAAAGAGACACCCGTTGAACTGTTTAAGTTTTCGGAGTTAACAGGAGTGGAGGAGATTGAATCAGTTATGGGAGAACCGGTAACTATTACTTTGGTTCCGGAACGGAAACTCAAGGATCTTTCGATGATAACCAAGAGTGAAGTGGTTGATTCCAAAGTACAAAACGATAAAATCTTTTATCGGATTCCCGACGTGGTAAATGTGTCGATAGATTATGAGGGAGAAAAACTGTATAACTCTAGGAAACTTGTTTACCAGTTCGGAGAGATAACACAACTGCCCTCCAATTATATTATCGGAAAATAATGAGCCGCTAAAAATAGAAAAGTAAAAACAGCTTACTCTATTTTTCCCTTAAAATTGGTTTGGAACAGATTGAAGTCGATTTCCATATTTTTGATATCACCGAAATACGCCAACAGCAGCTCCATCTCCTTTGATTCCCTGAAACCGGCAATTGGTGTGACAAAAACCCGGCCATCTTTGGGCGACAATATCACAACCGTTGGATAGGCCAGCTGGCCCTGAAGAAGCAAAACGGCTAACTGGTGAGCTTTTCCGGATTTTCCGTCGTTAATAAATCTCTCTCCCAAAAACATTATGGTATCACTGCCCTCGGCATCGAATTTGACAGGGTAAAAGTTGTTGTTCAAAATATCGGCTATAACCGGATTTGAAAATGTTTCCTGATCCATTTTTTTGCACCATCCGCACCAGTCAGTGTAGGTATCGATGAATAGCGGACGAGACGATTTTTTCATCATCTCTTCCGCCTGCTCAATAGTGAGCCAGTTAACCCCCTCCTGTGAGAAGAGAAAGTTGGGTAGCGCGGTAAGCATAAATAAGGCGAAAAGATATCTGACCATAGTTCCGAAAGTTCAATTAATAGATTCAGGACAAAATTATACATTTTCATCTATTATTTACATTATATTTTGTTGATTCCGCTATCTCTCTCCCGATTATAAGCGTGAATTTGAAAATAAAAATAAAAAAGGAAAATAAATATTTAAATTCGCGAACCATAAATCTCAAAACAAAAAATATGGAAACAAAAACATTGCGCGAAAATGTAGCCATGCGTTGGCTAGTGTTGATTCTTGTAAGTGCCATTATGTTCGCCACATATTGGTTTCAGGATTTTTATGGGGGATTGAAAGGTCTGATGGAATCGGAGCTTGGCTTCACCAGTGAACAGTTTGGCAGGATAATCGGCCTTACAACAATAGCCAACATGTTTGGCATGATAATAGTTGGCGGAATTATCCTCGATAAGTGGGGCATTAGACTGGCAGGCTATGTTTTTGGTGGGTTGGCTGCTCTTGGTGGGGCCATATCGGCGATGGCTACATCCGGATTTTTTGGTACGGATCCAAACAGAATGTTAACATGGATGATATTGGGCAGAATACTGTTCGGTTCCGGTCTGGAGGTCACCTGTGTGGTTGCCACAAGGACAATAGTAAAGTGGTTTAAGGGTTATGAGATGGCACTGGCAATGGCCATAAATGTCGGTATAGGACGTTTGGGTTCCGCATTGGGTATCGCCATTTCACCGGATATCGCGATGGGACAGGTTTCCACGGCGGTCTCTTTTGCCGCTTCACTTATTGGAATAGGTTTGTTGTTGTTTGTTGTCTACTCTTTTTTTGATGTCAAGATCGACAAGCAGAATAAAGCTTTGGCCGCCGGTAGTGAGGAGGAATTCCATATCAGTGATCTTGTTAAATTGGTAACAGACAGATCGTTTATTTATATCACCCTTCTATGTGTCGCATTTTATGCGGCAGTTTTCCCGTTCATTCAGTATGCGCCTGATATGCTGGTTAATAAATTTGGATTTACATATGACCTCCCGACAGATGGAAGTGGCGATATATTTCTTTTTGGAAGCAAAGCCCTGGGTAACGCCAGTATTTATGTCGCGTTCTTTTTGTTCGGGATTTTTTTCTCGGCGGTCCCCGCGAATCTTAAATCAAAAACAGCAAGGTACACCACTATGGCGGTTGTTTTCGTTGTTTTTGTCTTATTCCTCGCGGCCATAAGCGACAAGCTCTCCCTGTGGCTTCAAAATGGTCCAAAAACCACATCTTTAATACCTCTTGGTACAATTTTGTTTACCCCAATATTTGGCAACTACGTTGACAAGAAGGGCAAAGGAGCCTCGCTTATGATACTTGGCTCCATTTTGCTGATTTTCGCTCATCTGTCGCTAGCGTTGTCATCGGCTCCGTTTATGGCCTATATCGGACTGGTTTGTCTGGGTATAGCTTTTTCTCTTGTTCCGGCTTCAATGTGGCCATCGGTCGCTAAAATTGTTCCTGAATATAGGTTGGGTACGGCCTATTCCACAATGTTCACGGTACAGAACTGGGGACTTGGAATTTTCTTCTGGGGAATAGGCGCGCTGCTGGATGTTGTCAACAGAGCCGATCTGGAAGCTATTCGTGCCGGTGAGGCCGTATATGACTATACAATTCCAATATTTGTTCTTGTTGCCTGCGGAGTGGTGGCTGTCCTGCTGGCGTTTGGGCTTAAGAAGGCCGACAAGGAGCAGGGATATGGCCTTGAGATGCCCTCGGGACAGAGATAAGGAATTGTATTGCCCACATAAGGCTTTTTAAAAAAGAATCTGTAGGGTTTTATTGCTGATTCTATGTCAGGATAACCGAACAAGATGCAGAGTTTTGAGGCTTTGCCCTGAATACTTTGTCTCTGACTTTGGTATAACCTTTACATGGAACCCGGCCGTTTTTTGTTCCTGTCGGAAATTATGAAATCGCGGTGGGCTTTTACCATGTTCACTGTATGTAAAAGCAGGTTCTTGGTCTCAGATAAAATACTGAGATAAAGCATAGTTGCTTTTGTGCCAACAAGTTCAGCCTTAATATATTTGACCTGTTTTTTCTTGATCTTGTTGACAAGATCGAGAATAGATTGCTGCTTTGCTATTAGCTTGTCAATATTCTCGAAACGCAGTTTCTCGCCAATAACCGCGACACTATCATAAAAGTCGAGCACGCTGTCATTAAGATTGTTGATATCCTTGATCTGTTCTTTCAACAGAGGAGGATGGTGATTGTCAATGTGGTCAAAAACAGGTTCGGCAATATATGTCAAACAGTGGGCAATTTCCCTTATATAGTCCAGAACCTGGACATAATAGTGTCCGGTCTCAACATACTCCTCCTCGAGTTTTTTAAGTGTAGGGTAGATGTTGTATTTCAACTCTTTGGCAAATACGTTCAGGTCGTCCACCTCGGAGATAATATTTTTCATCTTTTTCCTGTCCTCTTCAACAAGAGTTTCCAATGTCGTTGAGAAGAGTTGCGGTACCGTTTCAATCACGTTTAGGATAGATTCATTGCATTTTGAGACAATATCTTCTCCATTGATTATTTCAGTTTCCGATAGTTTTTCGTCAAAGGGATCGGTTACTCTATTGATAAAGTTTGTTTTGATCAAAACAAACAGGGTTATCGCTATAATAGCTGCCATCGCTATTGTCCCTCCCCAATAAAGTAGAAGAGCCAGCAGCAGAGCGGCGGTCATCGCGATAAAAGCTGTAGTGAACCAACCGGCGATGACAGTATAGACCCCGGCAATCCTGTAAACGGCACTTTCCCGTCCCCAGGCCTTGTCGGCCAACGATGAACCCATCGCAACCATAAAAGTGACATAGGTGGTGGACAAAGGTAGTTTCAGGGAGGTACCCGTAGCTATGAGAATACTGGCGACAAACATATTGACAGAGGCTCTCAGCAGATCGAATGAAAGCAGTTTATCCTCTTCTGTAGGCATAAGTTTTTTATCAAACCGCCTTTTAACTATAATCCGTAATCTCTTTGGAGTAACCCTTGCAAAAAACTTGGATATCCCTCCGGCAAACCTCACGGACGCCCGTGAAAACCTTGTAGAAGAGTATTTTTCTTCACCTTCCCCCTGGGAGGCGAGACTTATCTCGGTTTGGGTGACATGCCTGGCTTTCTTCGACAGAAACAGTGTGACCACCATTATTATGCCGGCTGTCAACAAAAAGAAAGTCGGTGTAGTTACGGGTTTCGATAAAGAGGACATCATCATGGAATCGGCATCCAAACCCGATCTACTATACTCTATATACGACTCCAGGCCGGCCAGCGGGACACCAACAAAGTTTACCAGATCATTCCCGGCGAACGCCATAGCCAGGGAGAATGTGCCAACCAAGACAATTATTCTGAAGATATTTATATTGAAAAGGGATACCAATAATTGAAGTATTATGGTGGAGGCGATGAACGAATACAAAAGCAATTGCCATGTATGGGCCGATAACCAGGCCATTCTTTCGGGTGTCATGAATGATGCCCCACTTGCCCCCTTTATAAGCATAAAGAACATTATCGAGGTGATAGCGACACCGCCCCAGATACCTCCGAACCACTTCATGTAACGTCGGTAGTCAAAGGAGAAGATAAATCGGGTTATAAATTGCACTATTATACCAAAGAAAAAGGCCAAAACTACCGAAAGCAAGATACCCGCGATTATCGCCAACGCTTTGGATGAATTTATATATGCGTCTAAATTAGACAAAGAGTCGGAGGAGTTGCTTATTCTTATTATTGAAACCCCTAGTGCCGCGCCAAGCAGTGAAAAGACTATAGCAACGGAAGTGGAGGTCGGCAGCCCCAAGGTGTTGAAGGCATCAAGCAACAGAACATTGGTGATCATCACTGTTAGGAAGATCAACATTATATCGGAGAAGCTGAATTGTTCGGGATGAAAAACGCCCGATCTCGCGATCTCCATCATCCCGCTTGAAAAGGTTGTGCCGACAATCAGACCCAATCCGGCAATTGACAAGATTACCTTGAATGGGGCGGCCTTGGAGCCTACTGCTGAGTTGAGAAAATTTGTGGCATCGTTGCTAACCCCTACTATTAGGCTTAATACCGCCAGAACCAATAAGACTATTGTAATTACAAGGTATATGTCAATCATGACACTATATCATCTGTTTAACGCGGTGAAAATATACAAATCCTTTTCTTTATACGGAATAGTCATGTTACAATATTGTTAAAAAAGAGAATCATTTTTGTAACATTATCTTAATCAACTATAAATGGGCATGAATAATTTTTGTTGAAATTTTATCTTTTTTATTCAGTAAAAACATTCAAAGAGTATTGCCCTTGAGGGTAAATATTGGTCGAAATAAAAAAGGAACCAAAGGGAAAGTTAAAACCATTTCAGTGATTATGCCCGTTTGTTTATAGGATTACAAGTAGGTTTCATAAATTTTAGTTAAATTAGTGGCTTGATAAAAAATCAGGTTTAACTTTTAAATAAAATTTTATGAGTGATATAAGAACACTTGAACCCAAACAACTCTGGAACTATTTTTATGAGCTTACCAGAATCCCAAGGCCGTCGAAGAAAGAGGCGAAGGTGATCGCATATGTCGAGAAGTTCGGCAAGGATCTTGGTTTGGAAACAATTGTTGATGAAGTTGGAAATGTAATCATCAGAAAACCCGCTACTAAAGGGTATGAGGATAGGATGGGCGTTATTTTGCAGGGACATCTCGATATGGTTCCCCAGAAGAACAGCGACAAAGTCCATGATTTCGAGAAAGATCCTATTGAGGCCTATGTTGACGGTG
This sequence comes from Bacteroidota bacterium, assembly GCA_012838685.1. Classification (GTDB taxonomy): domain Bacteria; phylum Bacteroidota; class Bacteroidia; order Bacteroidales; family VadinHA17; genus LD21. The sequence goes on from DUOU01000095.1 coordinate 10,062, forward strand.
AATGGGTCATCGCTAAAGGGACGACTCTTGGAGCGGATAACGGTATTGGCGTGGCGGCGGCCATGGCTATCTTGGCATCTAGTGATATTGAACATGGTCCTATTGAAGCCCTGTTCACAGTTGATGAAGAGACCGGTATGACAGGTGCTTTTGGTTTGAAGCCTGGTCTGCTGAAGGGCGATATTTTGATAAATATGGACTCAGAGGAAGATGGCGAGATTTTTGTCGGTTGCGCCGGTGGCATAAACGTCAACGTTTCAAAAAAATATTCCGAGGTAGCCGTGCCAGCTAACACTGTTGCTTATAAAGTCATAGCCAAAGGTTTGAAGGGTGGACATTCCGGAGTAGATATCGCGCTTGGAAGGGCCAACTCGAACAAGATTATGATAAGGTTCCTTTACCAGGCCAATAAGGAGTTGGGCGTTGGAATTTCATCGATGGCGGGTGGCGATATGAGAAACGCCATCCCAAGGGAAGCCAGCGGAGTTGTTGTTGTTGATAGATCAAAAGCGGCATCTTTTGAGCAATTGACAGCCAAATACGAAAAGATATACAGGGGGGAGTTTTCGCAGACTGAGCCGGACTTGGTCTTTACATGTGAGCAGTGCGATATGCCCAAGAAGGTCATGGAGATGTCGGATCAATCCGCCATAGTCAGGTCGCTTTTCGCTTGCCCCAACGGTGTACAGCGTATGAGCCAGGCAATGGCCGGTTTGGTAGAAACATCCAACAACCTCGCTATTGTCAGGATTTCAAACGGCCAATTTGAGGCTAAGAACCTGACAAGGAGTTCCGTTGATTCCGCTAAGGAGGCTATTGTCAACAAAATATCGGCAGTTTTTGAATTGGCCGACGCCAGTATCGAAAAATCAGGCAGTTATCCCGGGTGGAACCCTAATATGAATTCGTCCATACTCCGGACAATGAAAAACGTTTATAAAAGGCTGTTTGGCATTGAACCAAAAGTGAGCGCCATCCATGCGGGACTTGAGTGTGGTTTGTTGGGCGGTATCTATCCAAATTTGGATATGATCTCTGTTGGCCCGACATTGAAGTATCCACATTCTCCCGATGAGAAGGTGAACATCGAAACGGTCAAACGTTTTTACCGGTTTGTCGTGGAAACCCTTAAAGAGATTCCCGTGAAATAACGCGAAGAAAAAAAGGGTTGAGAATTTTCTCAACCCTTTTTTTCTTCTATTTCCACAAGAATATCGTCTTTCATCACGGTACTGTCTTTTGAAACAGATACCGAGAGCACGGTCCCATCTATCGGGGAAAGTATCTCGTTTTCCATTTTCATGGCTTCCAGTATAAGCAGCGGCTCGCCCCGGGAAACTTTTGATCCCTTCTGGCAAATGATATCAACAATTTTCCCCGGCATGGGCGCTTTTACGGAGATGTTCCCGACACTGGGCTTGTTTACTTTAAGTACCTTCATCCTTTGCAGGGAAAAGGGGGTCTCTATGGTGAACGAATAACTGATACTGTTGAACAGTATCTCATATTTGTTCTGTTTTGATTTAACTATTTCAACAGGGTATTTTTTCCCGTTCCAAACAAGATATAGCCCCGATTCCTCGGTATAATATAGTTTAATATCATATTCTTCGCCTTGAATCACTATTTTGTCTTTTAGTGGCATCTCAAATTCAAAATCTTTTCCCGAAGAGGAGACCGCGATCAGTTTTTCAATATTCATCATGTTCATCTCGCTATACCATTAAAATTGTCCAATACGTCTGTTCAAAAGCCATGGACCCAAATCCTTGCCTTTTTCGTAATCTAAGTTGGAGTCGTCCGAAAAATGTTCTTCAAAGAAAAGTTTCGTGGCGATCCATGCCGCTAAAGCCTCTTCGTTTTTATCCGCCAATACAAAATTGTCCAGTTTGTTTTCCACAAAAGATGTAGAGAAGTTGCCTTTTACAAAATCCTCGTTTCTTAAGAGCATCCTGAAAAAGGGCAGGGTGGTCTTGATTCCCGTTATCCAAAGTTCATCGAGTGCCTTTTTACAGTTTTCTATCGCATCTTTACGATTCTCTCCTGATACTATGAGCTTAAAGATCATAGAGTCGAAGCCTGTTGTGATCGTTGTTCCCTCTGTTACTCCCGAATCTATCCTCACATGTTTTGAGGATGGATACTCCAGTTTTTCGATTCTTCCGGTTGAAGGGACGAAACCCGACTGAACATCTTCTGAATTGATCCTGCATTCAATGGCCCAACCTTTCATTTTTATATCGCTTTGTTTGAAGGCCAGTTTTTCGCCTCTGGCGACCTTGATCTGTTGCTCCACAAGGTCAATGCCTGTAACTGTTTCGGTTACCGGATGTTCTACCTGGATTCTTGTGTTCATCTCCATGAAATAGAATTTTTTATCGGCATCCAGCAAAAATTCCACAGTACCTGCCGAAAAATATTTCACTGCTTTGGCAAGCTCAACGGCGGCACCGGCTATCTCTTCCCGGAGTTTGGCGTCCAATGCCGATGATGGCGCCTCTTCAAGGAGCTTCTGGCTTTTTCTTTGGATGGAGCACTCCCTTTCGCCGAGATGGACAACATTTCCGTGGGTATCCCCCAAAACCTGTATCTCTATATGTTTCGGGTTCTCGATATACTTCTCAATAAATACGGAGGGGTCATTGAAAGCTTTCCTTGACTCATTGCTCGCGACATTGAAGTTTCTCTCCATATCTTCGGGTTTCCTGACAATTCTCATTCCTCTTCCACCTCCGCCCGAAGCAGCCTTGATGATAACAGGATAACCTATTTTTTCGGCGATCTTTATGGCTTGATCGGCGTCGGAAATATTTCCTTCACTGCCATCAACCATGGGTATACCTATTTTTCGCGCTATTCTCTTGGCTATGGTCTTGTTTCCCATCTTATAGATAGCGTCCGGAGCGGGTCCGACAAATGTTATGTTTTGGTCGATGCACTTCTGGGCGAAGTACGCGCTTTCAGATAAATAGCCATAGCCGGGGTGAATAGCGTCAGCGCCAACTTCTTGGGCGATAGCTATAATCCTGTCAACGTCAAGAAATACGGGTACAGCGGTTGTGAAGGCGGTGTTGTCGTATATCTCGGTCGCTGTCGCGAGATACGGAGCCGCCGGTTCCAATGCTGTCTTTATGGCAACAGTGGTGATTCCCATCCTGGAAGCTGTTCGCATGATCCGAATGGCTATTTCCCCTCTGTTGGCGATCAGTAATTTATTCATATCTAACTTTTTTCTTTTACCATAAAGATTATGGCATAAAATGGACTATAAAGGCATATTGCCATGTTTTCTGGCGGGAACCTTGACCCATTTGTTGCTGAGCGCGTTCAGGGCCGAGACGATTTTCTTGCGCGTTACGGCCGGATCAATAACTTCATCAATATAACCGCTCTCATCAGCGATAAAGGGGTTGGCTATTTTATCCCTGTATTTTTTTACCAGTTCGGCTTTTAGTTTATCGGGATCTTTGGCCTCCGCCAACTCTTTTCTGTAGAGAATCGCTACTGCTCCATCGGGGCCCATAACGGCGATCTCAGCCGTTGGCCAGGCAAAACTGAAGTCGCCACCCAAACTTTTGCTGTTCATCACGATAAATGCTCCGCCGTAAGCTTTCCTCAGAATTACGGTAATTTTTGGTACAGTTGCTTCACTGTAAGCGAACAGCATCTTGGCTCCATGTCTGATAATCCCTTTGTGTTCCTGTTCATAGCCGGGAAGAAACCCCGGAACATCTTCCAATGTGATCAAAGGAATGTTGAAGGCATCGCAGAATCTTATGAATCTTGCGCCTTTGTCGGATGAGTCGATATCCAGTACGCCGGCGAGAACTTTTGGTTGGTTAGCGACTATTCCAACGGTTTTTCCTTTTATTCTCGCGAAACCGATAACCAGGTTGGGGGCGAACAGTTCAGATATCTCAAAGAAACTGTTTCTGTCTACCAGCAGGTTGATAACCTCTTTGACATCGTAAGGCTTGTTTGGGTCATCGGGCACTATTTCCCTCAGTTTTTCATTGATGTCGGGTGTGGCGTCCTCCTGCAATACAGGCGGATTTTCCACATTATTCGAGGGAAGGTATGATAAAAATTTCTTTAGCGCCAGTATAGTGTTTTCCTCGTCGTCATATATCAAATGGGCAACACCGCTTTTTGTGGCATGAACTTCGGCTCCTCCCAGTTGATCTGATGTAACATCTTCATTGAGAACCTCTTTGACTACATTAGGGCCAGTGACGAACATATAACTGGTTTGGTTTACCATGAATACAAAATCGGTGAGGGCGGGAGAATATACGGCACCGCCGGCGGCTGGTCCCATTATTAGGGAGATCTGGGGGATGATGCCCGACGATTGGATGATATTCTGGAATATAGAGGCGTAGCCGCTAAGGCTGGCGACCCCCTCCTGTATCCTTGCTCCGCCGGAATCCATCATACCAATGATGGGTGATCCCATTTTAAGGGCCATCTCCTGGATTTTTGCTATTTTCTTAGAATGTACGTAGCCAAGAGATCCTCCCATTATCGTGAAGTCTTGCGCATAAGCAAACACCAAACGACCGTTTATTTTGCCATGACCAACAATTACCCCATCGCCATAGGTCTTCTCAACCTTGCCGAATTCGACCGGGGTGTCGGCTGGCGTTACAAAAGCGTCGATCTCTTCGAATGTTCCGGGATCAAACAAGAGAGATATACGTTCATGTGCCGTAAGTTTTCCCTTTGAGTGTTGTTTCTCCGCTCTTTCGGGGCTGTATTGCTTTTTTAGAGCCTCGTTGCGATCTATGAAATCTTTGTAATTTTTTCCGGATAAATCCATTCTATTCAGTTTTATAATAAATGATGGCGACCATAACTTACCTGGATTTCTCTCTTGAGAGGGTTCCAAGATATCCTCCATGATGTCTTTTGGAATATTGTTCGGCGGTGAAACCGATCTTTTTCATCATCAAAACTACAAGGGCGTCGCCAATAACCGTGAAGATAGTTGTAGATGTTGTCGGTGTTAGCCCCAAAGCGCAAACTTCGGTGGGATTGCCGGTAAGCAGATAACAGTCGGCCATGACCACAAGCTCGCTTTCAGGTTGCCCGGTAATCACAATGACCGGAACAGATGGGTAAAGATCGTTTTTCAAATCGATAAGTTCAATGATCTCCCTGGTTTTTCCCGAGTTGGATATTACAAGCAGAGCATCGTTTTCCTGCAACACGCCAAGATCTCCGTGTTGAGCCTCGCTGGGATGTAGAAAAACAGCGGGGGTTCCCGTTGAACTGAACGTTGTGGCTATATTGTTGGCGATCTGTCCGGCTTTGCCCATTCCGGAGGTGATCAGTTTTCCTTTTTTTAGGTGAACCTTTTCGTAAATGATATTTATCGCTTTTTGATAACTGTCATTTATAGGGATGTTCCGTACAGCGTTAGCTTCAGTTTCAAAAATTTTTTTAATCTCTTTTTCCATTTATTGCCCTGTTTTAGATTGGCCAAAAGTATTAAAATATTATATCATCCGTCATTATTGTCAAATTTTTGCAATAAAAGGCGACGCAAAATAGTATCTTTTTTCTTAAAACGGAGCAATTGTATCTCTCAAGCGACAACAGATCTCTTGTGGTTGTTGTTTTTGCCCCATACATAAAAGAGCCATAAAAAAAAGCCTTACAATAAGAAATCTTGCGAGGCTTTTTTTGATTTTAGTGAACCTGGAGGGACTCGAACCC
>DUOU01000096.1 GCA_012838685.1 Bacteroidota bacterium
TACCGTGGAGTGTCTTCTTATGAGCATTCGGCTCAATATTTCCGTAGTCGCGTCAATCTGGTTGGTCTCGGCAACCTGGACAACAATACGGTCAAGTTGGTTATAGTTTGTCTCCACATTGCTACTGGCACTTGAGCTGCTCGCGGCTATCATGCTACGGCCGCCTCCACCCATCATGCCCATGACCATCACATTTGAAGAGGCCCCTGAAACAAGCTTGGTATTGACAAGTTCCCTGTTCTGGAATCTCAACAACATGGTCTGTACCGGGATATAAATATTGTCATTGTAAACATTTACCCCCTGATCCTCGAAACCTGTAAGGCTTACCGTTGTTTTCTGCAAAACCCCGATAACTTTTAGCCATACACCGTCAAATTTGATATACTGTCCGATCGGATCAACTTTACTGAAGAACTTTGCCCTGAGGTTGGCGCCGATTATACAGACCTGGATACCGTTCTCCTCCTGGTAATCATTGAAAAAAGTACCCGAAGCCAAAGGCAGGTTGTAAAGTTCAAAATAGTCGTTCGCCACGCCAAGCAGCTTTGCCGTGTGCTTTACACCTCCAAGCATGGCCGTTGAGTTGAAGGATATTTCGGGACTTATCCTCTGTACTGAAGGAATAACATCTTTAATTGCCTCTACATCAAGCATATGCAACCCCCTTGAATATTTCTTTGTCTGCTTTTCGGTATCCGATGATGAGGAAGATGACTCATCAATTATAGGGTTGATAAGGATATTGTTGACACCTACCATCTTCATCTGTTCCATGATCTCCTCCTTGGCGCCCTTGCCAATCGCCAGCATCGCTATAACAGCGGCGACACCGAAGATTATACCCAAGGCTGTAAGCATGGATTTAAGCTTGTTAGCGAATATTGACTCTACGGCGATCTCAATATCGTGGAAATATCTGTTAATAAATTTGAACATTATTATTCTTGTTTATAGTTAAATCCAAAAGATAACCTGGTTTATTGCGCGTCACCTGTCGGTGCCGTCGGTTGGGTTGGTTGGGCGCCTCCACCTCCCGGGAACTGACCACCTTGTGGAAACTGACCACCCTGCGGAAACTGGCCACCCTGCGGAGGCTGACCACCCTGCGGGAACTGGCCGGCACCCGCACCCTGGCCTCTACCGCCAAAACCGCCCCTGGCAGCCGGTTGTTGTGCCGCCTCTTGTGCCCGCCTCTCAGCTTCGGCTTCATCAGCTTTTCTCTGTTTGATAACGGGAATGATATCTTCTCCCACCAGTTTGGAAAACTTATCCGGGTCTTCAGGGGTATTAAGATAGAAGATATCATCCATCTCCAAACCATCCTCTATAATTACATTATTTTCATTTGATAATCCGGTTAGAACCACCTTTCTCGTTCCATTCTCCATATAAACGAAAGGTATGCTGTCCGCTCCTGTCTGAACAGCTTCCAGGGGAACAAACATAACATCGGATATTGAGTTGGTAATTATCCTGTTACTTGTTGTCATAGCGGGTTTTAAAATGGGATCAGACTCATCCAGAGTGATAATAACCTCAAAAACCTTGGCATCGGCATTGGGCAGTTGTTCACCTATATTGGCAACGCTCTTCACAACACCGGAGTATATGTTTCCGGGGAAAGCGTCAATTCCAACTTCAACCTTTTGTCCCACCTTCACCTTGCTTATGTCAACCTCGTTAACGTAGGTTTTTGACTGCATCCTTGACATATCGGGCAATGTCGCCACAACATTTTCAAAAGGGCTTATAGAAGACCCGATAGTAATCTTTGATCCATCCCTTCCTTTCTTATAAATTACCATTCCATCCGAAGGCGCGGTGACAACGAACTGTTCAAGAACCACTCTCAGATCATTTACATACTGGATCTGTTCGGTAACATCCGACTGTGCCTTCCTTATATTGCTTTTAGCCTGTTCAACTGTCAGTTCATACGACTTGATGGCCTGTTCCAATGTCCTCTTCGCCTTGTCAAGAGCTATCTCGGCCTGACGTATTGTCTGCGGTGATTCATACTCAGACTGATCCAAAGTAATCTGGGCCTCCTCAACTGAATATCTCAAATTTAGCAGGTTGTCCCTCGCTCCGCTCAAAGAGACAGCTGTATCAAGTTTTGTTACCTCAAGAGTTGTCTGAAGAGTTACGAGCGACTCCTCGGCATCCTTCAATGTATTTTCAAAAGTCGTTCTGTCCAAGGTGGCGACATAATCCCCGGCCTTTACCTCCGTACCTTCAGGCACTAAATCGGTTATTTCGAAACTCGACATTCTCATCCTCCTGTTGTTTTGAAGGGATGGTCCGGTAATATCCACGGAACTCTCCGCCTCCAGTTCACCGGTTGTTGTAACGATAATGTCGAACTGACCAAAACTTGGTTGGGCGAAGAGATTGGCGTTCCCTTCCCTTGATGATCTCCTACCTATTATGATCAGGATGATAACTACGATGACTACACTCGCGATGATGGTGGTTTTCTTCTTCATGTTTTATTTGGAATGATTGTTTACTATGCGTTATATGTATATATTCTATTTTATATTTTTATATTGTACCGGCAACCCCAAAATATACCAACGGTAAATTCGCCGCTATTCGGATAATAAGACATCATAAAGTTGCGTTTTATTCCTTAAGAATAGGTAAAATCATCAATTTTTAACAATTGTTATCACTTGGGACGCGAGAGCGGTTGCCTCTTTTTCGTTCACTCCTTCGGTATATATTCTTATTATAGGTTCCGTATTTGATTTCCGGATATGGATCCAACTATCCTCAAACTCAATTTTCAAACCATCCCTTTCATCGCTTTTTGCGCCCTTAAAATGACTCTTTACTTTTTGCTTTATCAGATCGAAGTCGGCTTCCGCATCAAGAGTAACTCTGTTTTTTGAGATGAAAAAATCAGGATAGATAGATCTCAATTCGGAACATCTCTTCCCGCTTTTCACCAGATGAGTAAGAAAAAGGGCGATTCCCACCAAAGCGTCCCTGCCATAATGGGACTCCGGATAGATAATCCCACCATTACCCTCCCCTCCAATAACAGCGTTTCTAAGTTTCATCTCCGCCACCACATTTACCTCGCCAACAGGCGCGGAAAAATAGTCGCATCCATGCGCTTTCGCCACAACTCCGAGAGCCATGGTGGAGGACATATTTGAAACCGTATTTCCCTTGGTGTGGCCGAGAACGTAGTCCGCAACAGCGACCAATGTATATTCTTCCCCGAAAAATGACCCGTCTTCGCAGACTATGGCCAAACGATCCACATCGGGATCCACAACAAAGGCAACATCGGCCTTCTCCTCAACCACCTTGTCCATTATATCGTAAAGGTTCTCGGGCAGAGGCTCGGGATTGTGCGCGAAAGCCCCATCCGGCTCCATATTGATGCCCACAATTTTTTTTACCCCCAGTGATGTCAACAGATCGGGCAGAATAATTCCCCCCACCGAGTTTATACAGTCTAAGGCCACTGTAAGTTGAGCCTCCGCAATAGCCTGACGATCAACTAGTCGCATTCCTACAACCTGATCAATATGTTTCCTGTTCCATCCGCTATCCTCAACATAATCTCCCTCTTCGCCAATTCCAACGAAACAATAATCTTCATTTTCGGCTATAGTAAGCACCTTGTTCCCATCGGAAGCGGATAAGAACTCCCCCTTTTCATTGAGCAATTTCAAAGCGTTCCACTCGCCCGGATTATGGCTTGCCGTAATTATTATGCCTCCGGAGGCCGATAATCCAACTACCGCCAATTCAACGGTAGGGGTTGTTGCCAACCCAAGATCCACA
>DUOU01000097.1 GCA_012838685.1 Bacteroidota bacterium
CGGAAATACTTTTTGTGGCATATTCCAGCAGCTCTTTTTCATATTCCGCTATTGCCGCGCGTCCCACTTTGTCAACATAATCAAGGGCCGCGCCCAATCCGATCGCTCCGGTGTAATTTGTGGTTCCGGCCTCAAATTTGAACGGCAGTCCGTTGTACGTGGTTTTCTCGAATGTAACTCTCTCTACCATATCTCCCCCTCCCTGGTACGGAGGCAGTTCGGAAAGCCATTTCTCCTTGCCGTAAAGTACCCCAATCCCTGTGGGGCCATATATCTTATGTCCGGAAAAAGCATAGAAGTCGCATCCCATCTCCTCCATGTCCACCGAACCGTGCTGAACGCCCTGCGCTCCGTCAACCAAAACGGGTATGTTCAACGCATGGGCCGCATTGATTATCTCTTTGACGGGAACCGTGGTTCCCAGGGCGTTTGAAGTTTGGGATATGGCGACAAGTTTTACCTTTGGCCCGAGTAATCCAAAATATTTTTCCAGTATGATCTCCCCTCTGTCGTTTATCGGAATAACCTTCAACTTTGCCCCTTTGCGTTCACATAACATTTGCCAGGGGACTATATTGGCGTGGTGCTCGAGCTGACTGACAATTATCTCGTCGTTTTCCCTTATAAACCTCTCCCCGAAAGAGAAGGCCACAAGATTTATCGAGCCTGTGGCGCCGGAGGTAAAGATTATCTCCTCTCTTTTGGAGGCGCCTATAAAGGCCCTTACCTTTTCCCGCGCTGTCTCATATTCTTCGGATGATTTGTCGGATAAAGCGTGAACTCCCCTGTGTATGTTGCCGTTAAACTTGAAAAAGATATCATCCAACTTGTTTATTACCACTTTAGGTTTCTGTGTGGTCGCCCCGTTATCGAAATAGACAAGCGGTTTGTTGTAGACTTTTTCCGACAATATCGGGAAATCGGCTCTTATTTTATCGATATCTATCATTTTCAGTAGCATTTAACAACACAATTCGCGCACCTTGACAACTCTCCGCGAAGCCGCTGCATAACCAGATCGTCAAGTCTTTCCCTAAGCGCCTTCACTCCAATTTCCTGGATCACTTCATGAGCGAAACCGAACATTAACATCAATTTGGCCTCTCTTTGGTCGATTCCCCTCGACCTGAGATAAAACATTATATCGTTATCAGGTTGTCCAACCGTGGCGCCGTGGCTGCATTTCACATCGTCGGCGTAAATCTCGAGATGTGGCTTGGTGAACACTTTGGCGTCGTCTGTGAGCAGTATATTGTTGTTTCGCTGGAAAGCGGCAGTTTTCTGGGCATCGGGGTGAACGTAGATACGCCCGTTGAACACCCCTGTGGCCATTTCGTCTATTACCCCCTTGAAAAGTTGGTTGCTCGTACAATTTGGCACGAAATGATCTATGCTCACATAGTTTCCGACATGCTGGAATTTATCGATAAGATATAGCCCGTTTGATTTGGCCTCCGCGCCTTCACCTACAAGGTAATGGTAGGTGTTGTTCCAGACCAACCCGCCATGCAGTATTATGTTGTTGGACGAGGCGAAGCTGTTTTTCTCCTGGTTGATGAAGGTGTGGGTTATCTTGCCCGAATAGTTGTGTTCGTTTTGAACACGTATGATGTTGAATATGGAGTTCTCGCCCACTACGACTTCGGTAACGGCATTGGTGAGGAACTTCCTGGGGGAGAGGGTGTGATCACAGATAATCATTGTCATTTGGACATTTTTGCCCAGAACTATCAGGTTTCTGTGTTGGTTGAATATATCTTCATCTGACTGCACGATGTTTACTATCTGGATCGGCTTTTCACAAACGGTGCCATCGGGCACATACGTAAAGATACCATCGGTTGCCATCGCCGTGTTGAGATGCACAAGTCCATCGCTTTCAGTGTTGGCATATTTCCCGTAATGCTCCTCAAAGAGTGAACCGAATTGTGATGAAGCCTCCCGAAAACTGCCCGTCCAGACTCCATCGGGCAGCTGTTTGAGCTTATCCGCGTATGGATAGTAACCGTTTACCAGTATCATCCCCTGTGTTTCAAGATCGGCGACGCCACATTGGAAGTTTTTTGCCTCTTCAATGTCGCTTTTCCCCGGGACCAGGCGCGTTTTATAATCGAAATCGAAAAACAGGGCCAGATCGGCGAACTTGTAATTTTCATTTTTTTTGTCGGGTATGCCCATCCTACGGAAAGTTTGGTATGCGGGTTCCCTGAGCGAGTTTATGTATGGGGATGAACTGTCCATTATCTTTCCGATATTCTTATCGAAAAGATCGAGGTACCTGTCCACTATTCCAACTTGTCCGTTCATAAGCCCATCAGTTTTGGTTAACCTCTTTTTGTATCCAGTTGTATCCCTTCTCTTCAAGTTCCAATGCCAGCTCTTTTCCGGAGGTTTTCACGATCCTGCCATCGTAGAGAACATGCACGATGTCCGGCACAATATAATCGAGAAGCCGTTGATAATGGGTAATCACTATTGAGGAGCTGTCGGGTCTCTTAAGCTTATTGACACCGTTGGCGACTATCCTCAACGCATCGATATCCAGTCCGGAGTCGGTCTCATCCAGTATCGACAACTTGGGCTCCAACATGGCCATCTGGAAAATCTCGTTCTTCTTTTTCTCCCCTCCGGAAAAACCTTCGTTGACCGATCTGTTCGCCAGCTTGGAGTCTATTCCCACCAGCTCTTTCTTTTCTCGCATCAGTTTGAGGAAGTCGGAAGCTGAAAGTGGCTCCAATCCTCTGTATTTGCGGTGTTCGTTGACGGCCGCTTTCATAAATGCCACCATGCTCACTCCGGGAATCTCTATAGGATATTGGAACCCCAGGAAGAGCCCCTCTTTGGAGCGCTCTTCAGGCGACATCTCCAAGAGATTTTTTCCGTTATAGAAGATTTCACCTTCGGTAACGGTTACCGTCTCCCTGCCGGCCAAAACCGACGCCAGAGTGCTTTTTCCCGACCCGTTGGGTCCCATTATGGCGTGAACCTCGCCGGTCCTGACTTCGAGGTTTATTCCTTTAAGTATTGTCTTTTCGCCTATTCCGGCGTGTAGGTTGTTAATCTTCAGTATCATCTTATAATGAGCAAATCTTTGTCGTTATTAAAAATCCTTTTACCCTACGCTTCCCTCCAGACTGATCTGGAGCAGCTTTTGGGCTTCTACGGCAAATTCCATTGGGAGTTTGTTGATAATCTCCCTGGCGTAACCGTTTACGATCAATCCAATGGCATCATCGGTGTTGATTCCTCTCTGATTGCAGTAGAAGATCTGATCTTCACCAATCTTGGAGGTGGTCGCTTCATGTTCCACAATAGCGGTTTTGTTGTCTGTTTCTATGTAAGGGAAGGTATGCGCTCCGCATTTGTCTCCCAGCAACAGGGAGTCGCATTGCGAAAAGTTCCTCGCTCCCGCGGCGTTTCTGGACATCCTGACCAGTCCCCTATAACTGTTCTGGCTGTGGCCCGCTGATATACCTTTGGAAACTACGGTACTTTTGGTGTTTTTGCCCAGGTGAATCATTTTGGTACCGGTGTCGGCCTGCTGGTAGTTGTTGGTTACCGCTACGGAGAAAAACTCTCCTACGGAGTTGTCTCCTTTCAATACGCAGGAGGGATATTTCCAGGTTATCGCTGAACCTGTCTCTACCTGGGTCCATGATATCTTTGAATTTTCTCCTTTGCACATACCTCTTTTGGTGACAAAGTTGAAGATACCGCCATTACCATTTTTATCTCCCGGGTACCAGTTCTGTACCGTTGAATATTTAACCTCGGCATTTTTTTCCGCTACAATCTCCACAATAGCGGCATGCAGTTGGTTTTCGTCCCGTATGGGGGCGGTGCAACCCTCAAGATAACTGACATAAGACTCCTCATCGGCAACCAACAGGGTTCTTTCAAATTGCCCTGTATTGGCGGCGTTTATCCTGAAGTAAGTTGACAACTCCATGGGACATCTGACACCCTTGGGAATATAGCAGAACGAGCCATCACTGAACACTGCGGAGTTAAGCGCGGCAAAATAGTTGTCACGGTAGGGAACGACGGAACCCAAATATCTTTTTACAAGATCAGGGTACTCTTTTACCGCTTCACTGAATGAGCAGAAGATTACCCCTACTTCGGCCAAAGTCTCCTTAAAGGTTGTTTTTACCGACACACTGTCCATTACGGCGTCAACAGCCACTCCGGAAAGATGTTTTTGTTCCTCAAGAGGTATCCCAAGTTTATCGAATGTTTTCTTCAGTTCCGGGTCGATATCATCCGAACCGTTTGATTTGGATTTCTGTTTCGGCGCCGAGTAATAGATTATATCTTGAAAATTTATATCGGGTATTTTCAGGTTCGCCCATCCTGGCATCTTTTGGGTCCGCCAATAACGGAAAGCGTTGAGTCTGAACTCCAGAAGCCATTCGGGTTCCTCTTTTTTGCTCGATATCAGTCTTATAATATCTTCGTTCAAACCTTTGGGCGCCTGTTCCGAATCAATATCGGTGTAAAATCCGTATTTATAGTCACCGGATGTTACCTCGTTCAATAATTTATCCTGATTATCCTCCATGTATGTTCCGTTGAACTCCAATACTTTTTATTATCAAACTTTATGCAAGATAGGCTATGGCCCGCATTGAGTCAGCAAAAGTACAAAATTAATGGCTGCTTATATGCCAAATTGTCTCTTTGGCCACCAAAACCCGTCAATTAACCGTTATTTATTCATTGAAACCACGCAAACATTGTTTTCTTTAAAATTTCTTTATAAATATTTTTACTTTTACCGGAAAATTAAAAATATGCGCAAGCTTTGGGTTATCTCATTATTGGCGTCAATATCCATCATTTCTGTCACCTCTTGCGAAAAAGAGGAGCTGTTCGTAAATGAGCTTGACTTTAACGGATTAAAGGTGGACCAAATCACTTCACTCTTTTATTTCGCGGATTCAGCGCGAAACATTCTCTATTTTTCGCGGTTTGTGGAGGATGGTACGGTGGTCACCGAAAATTATTTCTATTGCATTATCGACAACATACTGCTCAATACTGATGTGGATATCCTCGACTGCGAGGACCGGTTTGAGTGGTATTTCAAGAAAGATGGCTATACCTACTTCGCCGCGCAAGGCTATTCATCGTCGATTATTAGCGGAACTTTCAGGATAGACAGGGAGGGAGA
>DUOU01000098.1 GCA_012838685.1 Bacteroidota bacterium
AATATGAAATATATATTAAAAGTATTTTCATTTTCTAATTTATTGGTATTTTGTTCTTTATTTATAATAATATCAATTATTCAGTCTTGCGATGATGGAGGTGTTGAACTATATACCCTAGATGTCAGAAATATAGACTATAATAATATAGTTCTATCCGAGATGGCCGACGATGTAACGTACACTTCCCTGGCCAACGATTCTCCAATAGAGATTTATTATGATACAAAGGTATTCAAGGATCACATCATAATAAACGGGCGGATCAACGGGATATCAATTTACGATAGGAAAGGCCATTTCATTAGGCAAGTTGGATCTAAAGGCAGGGGACCAGGTGAGTATTATTTTTGCACAAATATCGCCGTTGATTATGAAGGAAAGAGGGTTTATGTCAGAGATAGCCATGATATCAAGGTTTACAATCTAGATGGCAACTTTATCAGATCATTTGATATCATTCAACATGCCGGTCAACATATAGGCGATTCGCGTGGATACGAAAATTTTTTTAGTGACATTGTTTATTTTAAGCCCCACCTTTTCGTGGCTACGTATATATCGGGTGGTAGGGCTTACAATGATTGGGTCGTGATAGACACTTTCGGTAATCTGGTAAGTGAAAAGTTGAACTATATCCCGGGCTTTGGAAGTTATAGGGGATGGGGAGGCGTTACGTACGAATATAAAGATAAGATATACTATCACAACCATTACAACGACACATTGTTTTCCGTTTCACGGGACTTGAGTTATGGGCCATCAATGATCCTTGATTTTGGTGTAACAATTCCTGAGACCAAAGAGTGGGAACAAGAAGACAATAGAAAACGGTTTTTGTCCGATATCAACGAAATGTTTGAAACAGACCGTTATTGGATAATGCTCTGTTCCCGGGAACAACAGGATTATGAAGAAATGTATGTTATTGTTGACAAGGAGACAGAAAAGTCTTATCTAATGTATGACAGGGAACCTTCGGAGTCTAATTATGGGCCTATATATACAGGAGGTATTTTCAATGATCTCGATGGGGGCGTTCCATTCCAGCCTGAGGGGCGCTATGAAGAGAATGGCCGTGAGTATATGTTGGAGTTGGTGTCGCCCTTCACGCTGAAAAGTCATATCGCCAGCGACGATTTCAAAAACGCTGTCCCAAAATATCCGGAGAAAAAGGAAAAGCTCATAGAACTTGCCAATAGTTTAGATGAGATGGATAATTTGATACTGGTCTCGGTAAGGTTAAAATAAACCTTCAATTACGAATAACAGTTGCAATTCAGGGTCACGGTCTCTTCCGCTTATGTTGGTCAAGTGTTTCAAAAGAGAAAAGTGTGATTTTCTTTTGATAGTATTTTAATTGTAGGTAGTGTACCAATCAGTGCGTAAAATTGGTAGTATAATACTCCCCATAATTAAGACCACTGGTTAAGTTAAATTTAAACATTAATTTTACCAGTATTATGAAAAAATCAAGAAGAAAATTTACAAGTGCCTTTAAGGCTACGGTAGCGA
>DUOU01000099.1 GCA_012838685.1 Bacteroidota bacterium
GATTGACCTGAACGGGTTGAAACCCGGAGCGCACCTGTTGGAGGTCAATGCCAGGGACAAATGGTGGGACTACAAAGGTTACCGACAGATATTGATAGAAAAATAAACCATAATAAACCGAGGAAAACAGTATATTCGGGATTAAGCTTCTTTTTGGGCATTCTTGCCGTCTATTTCGGAAGGTTGATAATAAAAATCGCATGACCTGGAAAACAGTTCAGCGGGATTGGTTTTTAAGTCCTTTACCGGCTAAACCGACAAAGAGGAAGAAGAGAGATCACTCCATGGGAGCACAGATTAAAGCCTTTTTGGCACAAAAAACCATTTCAGTTGATGGGCCGGGGCCGGGGGAGTTTAAGGAACAGAAAATAAAACCAAAAAAAGATAGCGATATTTTGCAAATGAACCAATGTTCATTAATTTTGTGGTAAACTATTAATAAAAACAGATACCGATGAACAAAACTATCGCTGTTCCGTTGGAAAACGGAGTTTTATGCGCCCACTTCGGGCATTGCGAAAAATTCGCTATCGTGGATGTTGTTGACAATGTGATAACAAATATCAGGGAGGTGGAACCCCCTCAACATGTTCCCGGGTTGTATCCCCGTTGGGTCGTCGGTTTCGGAGTAACCGATGTAATAGCCGGAGGGATGGGACAACGGGCGATATCTTTGTTTAATGAACAAAATATTAACGCATTTGTAGGCGCACCTGTTAAAACCGCACAAGATCTGGTAAATGATTTTATTTCCGGAAAACTGACTCTGAGCGCCAACTACTGCGATCACGGCAGCAAACATGGAGACTCAGGATGCGGCCACTAAATGAAACAATCCGACAAAATAAAAATCGCGATAGCCAGCGGTAAGGGGGGAACCGGAAAAACCTTCGTTGCCACAAACCTCTTCTATTCTCTCAAGAAGCGTGATTACGATGTCGATATGGTTGATTGCGACGCTGAAGAACCTAACTGCACTATTTTTATCAGTGGAGATTTGGTTGGTTCGACCGATATCACGCATAAGGTGCCGGTAATAGACGAGATTGCGTGCGCTTACTGCGATAAATGCCGGCAATACTGCAATTACAAGGCTATTTTTCTCCTTCCTGAAGCAAAAATCATAAAGGTTATCGAGGAGCTGTGCCACGGCTGCGGAGCGTGCTCCGTGGCCTGTGAATACGGCGCGATCAGAGAGAAAGATGTGGTTCAGGGAGAGGTAAACAGATATAGGTTGGATAACGGATGTTACCTGACAGAGGCCCGGATGAAGATCGGTGTTATGTCGCCTGTGCCCGTTATTAAGGCGGCTATCAACAAAGCCGGCGAAAACAATATAAAAATTATGGACTCGCCACCGGGTACTTCATGCCCCTTCATACATACCGTGGCGCGGGCCGACTACGTTGTTTTGGTTACCGAACCGACTCCGTTTGGCCTGAGTGATCTGCGGCAATCAATAAAGACACTTGACGGTATGGACAAGAGATATGGCGTAATAATCAACAGGGCGGGATTAGGTGACACAAAAACATACGACTATCTGAAAACCAATAATATCCCATTATTGATGGAAATAAGCTTCGACAGAAAAATCGCGTGCCACTATTCAAAAGGAGAGTTGATCGCGAAAGAGGATATCCAATGGAGAGAAAAGTTTATCGATCTGTTCAACAATATATTGAAACATTATGGAGATAGCGGTAATTAGTGGAAAGGGAGGAACAGGGAAAAGCAGTATAAGCGCCGCATTGGCGACAATTGCCGCTCCTGTTGTGCTGGCCGATTGTGACGTGGACGCCGCCAATCTTTTTATACTTTTTGAACCCACCCATGAAGAGGAGATCGTATATGTTGGCGCGCAAAATGCGGTTATAAACTATGATCTCTGCCTGAATTGCGGTACCTGCGCCGACTATTGCAGATTTGACGCGATAAGTTTTGTTGAGGGCAGGATAACTATTCAGGAAATAAATTGTGACGGTTGCAAACTATGCTCGAGAATCTGTCCGGCCAAAGCGATAACAATGGTAGATTCCGATAAAAGCCGCATCTATTCGGGAACTTTCCGAAACGGTAAAATGGTTTATGGCCGACTGGCTCCGGGAGAGGAAAATTCGGGCAAGATGGTAAACATTATCAGGAACAAGGCTAAAGAGATCGCCAAAAAAAACAGTTTTGAAACAATAATTCTCGATGGAGCTCCCGGAATAGGATGTCCGGTTATCTCCACGATTGCCGGAGTCGATAAGGTGGTGATTGTCACCGAACCGACAATGTCAGGTTTGAGTGATATTGAAAGGACAATAAAAACTGTTTCGAAATTCAATGTAAAAGCATACGTTCTGATAAACAAGTATGATCTTAATGAGGAGATGACCGATAAGATCATAGATTTTTGCGCGGATTCCGAAATCACGGTTTTAGGGAAATTGCCCTTTGACAAGATTGTTGTTGATGCCTTGTCGGTTCGAAAATCGGTTATCGAAAACGCACCCGGTTCCGAACTCTCCCTGGAGATCAAAAAAATCCATAAAAAATTGATCCCGAATTAAAAAACCCCCATTATCAGGGGGGTTAAAGTCTGTGTCCGGATTTGTAGCGAGAGGGGGAATTGAACCCCCGACCTCATGATTATGAAGCACTGTGCGCGGAATCCCGTAATGCCCGTATATCGCGGGGAACAGGTGTTGTCAAAAAAAGATTTAGCAAACTATTCGTCAAGTTTTGGGGTGTTTTTTGCCCTTTTTTTCTTGGCGAACACGTTCAATATAGCCTCGAACGTATCGGACGACAGCGCGTTTTTTTTGTTCATATAGTCAGAGATCGTAGCTTTTCTCACCCCGACACTTTTAGCCGTTTTTTGGTAAGAAGGAACGAACCTTCTGAGCATTTTTCTCATATCGATCTTTCCCTTTCCGGTGACAAGGGTAAAAACAAAGTCAACGAAATCGTCCGCGACCTGTCCGTATTGCCGCATAAAGTCCTCTTCAAAGCCCTTTTCCTTCATTTCCTCGTCAACTTTTACCACCATTTCGGACACTTCCTCTGTTCTCGTGATAAGATCGTAACAGAAGTTCAGGACGTCAAGGTTCTCCTGATCTCTCGCAGTAAAATTCTCTTCTTCGTAGGTCTGATATGCCTCAAGCACCGTTATCGCCCTACTGATGTGCTGTATAACTCCTTTTATAGTGTAGTCTGTGTTGTCTTGCTCTTTCATAGTAAGTAGTATGTATAAAGTTCTTTGGGCCGTGTATATGCTTTCGCTTCACAGTCGCCCAAAGAACAGTTGTTTATATAATTGTTGTGCAACATTAAAACGATTGCACAACAGCAAGTATAAGTAATGCTCACTGTAGTGCTTAAAATCGAGTTTAGTGTTCCAAATGCCATAATTAAACTTTTTCTGCCAACGCTTTTTGATTGTAATAGTTCATAAACTCATCGTAATCAAAATCAATCAAATCGTGTACGCTTATCATCAAGTCGTTTATTTGAGAAAAAGTAAGTTCTATGTGTCTATTTCCCATCAATAAACGTAAAGCACCTTTTCTGTCTTGATAAATATTAAAGACACCACTTACGCGTCCACCTTTTACATTGTAAGTATATTTATTTTCAAATTTTGCCATCGCTCAAAAGTTTAATTATTAGTTCTGTTTTTATTCAAAGTTTCGTGTTCCAAAGTCGCACTACTCATACTTACGTAACGTTATGCTTCGCAATAATTTTTCATCAGGTTCTACTTCAACATAGATACAGGGAGAGTTTGTTGTTACGGCTCCTTCACCATATACCGCAAAATATTTTGGATGCTCAATATCTGAGTTGTCTAATATAA
>DUOU01000318.1 GCA_012838685.1 Bacteroidota bacterium
AGCGGTGCCAATCACCCTGGGTTACTTCAGTCTGTTGCATATAGAATGGACGAGTTATTGTAACTGAATGAAGTGGATCTTCATCATCCCTACGACATGCCTCACCTTGAGGAGAACCCATTTCAAATGGGCATACAGGAATAAAGCACCAGCCTTCATTGCATTCAGCACCGGCAACGCAGTCATCAACCTGCAAGCAGTAGTTGCCAAATTTGCGGTAGCCTTCGTCACAGACACAAAGGGCTAAAGCGTCATGATCAATGATGCAAACGCCGTGAGCGCCACAGTCGACACCTATACATGGATCTTCTATGCACTGGTTGTCAAAGTTAAGGTAGCCTTCGTCACAGACACAAAGGGCGGTCTCCTCATCGTAAATGGTGCAAGTGCCGTGAGCGCCACAGTCGACACCTATGCATGGATCTTCTATGCACTGGTTGCCAAAGTTAAGGTAGCCGTCGTAGCAGATACAAAAGGCATCGCCGGAACCGGTGACTACACAGGTGCCATTATCACTGCAGGTAACGCCTGAACATGGGTTCTCGATGGGAACGCAAGTAAGGCCGTCAGCACGGAAACCTTCATTACAGACACAAAAGGCTTCACCGGAACCGCTGACCAGACAATGGCCATCAGCACCGCAGTTTACATCTGCGCATGGATCCGCAATTTCAATCGCAACGCAGGAGCCAGATTCTAGGTGGAAACCTTCGTTGCAGATGCAAAAGGCGTCACCGGAACCGCTGATTAGACAATGGCCCTCATTACCGCAGTTTACATATGCGCATGGATCCTCAATTTCAATCGCGACGCAGGTGCCTTCTTGAAGGTGGAAACCTTCATTACAGACACAGAAGGCGTCACCGGAACCGCTGATTAGACAATGGCCCTCATTACCGCAGTCAACTTCTGCGCATGGATCCACAATTTCAATCGCAACACAGTCAAGCTCATCACGACGGAAACCTTCCTTGCAGACACAAAAAGCCTCACCTGCACCGGTGACTACACAGGTGCCGTTGTCACCACAGGTAACATCCTGGCATGGAGAAGGTGGCTCTTGACCGTCTTCGATGGCAACACAAGTAAGATCCTCTGGACGATAACCATACTCGCAGACACAAAAGGCGTCACCGGAACCGCTGACCACACATGTGCCGTTACCACAGGTAATGTCCTTGCAGGGTGAAACCGGTTCTTCACCGCCATCGTCGATGACTACGCAAGTAAGACCTTCTGGACGATATCCATACGCGCAGACACAAAAGGCGTCGCCTGAACCGCTGACTACACAGGTGCCGTTGCCACAGGTAATGTCCTTGCAGGGTGAAACCGGTTCTTCACCACCATCGTCGATGGCGACGCAGGTAAGGTCTTCGGCGCGAAAACCATCATCACAGATGCAAAGCGCATCACCTGAACCGCTGACAACACAAGTGCCGTGGTCGCTACAGGTAACATCCTTGCAAGGTGAATCCGGCTGCTGACCACCATCGTCGATGGCAACGCAAGCGAGACCTTCTGGACCGTAACCATACTCGCAAATACAGACGGCTTCACCAGAGACGGAAACTACGCAAGCACCATGACCAGCACATGTCACGTCTTTGCATGGGTCATCCGCCAAGGCTTCCTTGCAAGCGCCATCTTGCAATGTAAACCCGGTATCACAAATGCAAATTGGCCCTTGGGCACCAATAGCACAGCGACCATGGGCACCACAGTCAACCCCAACGCAGTAATTTTCGAATTGCTCGCCACTATCGCCACAAGCAACGAAAAGCACTGCAACCTAAGGCAACACTCGCTTTAGCATGGAACACCTCCAAAAGCGGAAACCAGCCAAAATACAGCCGCAGCGTACAAACCGCACGGATACGAAACCGACAACTCGCCCGTGCATCCTACTAACGGCCCAAGTGGCAGTCAACCAATAATTTCCTCAATTATTGATGTCCTCGAAGCGGGGGCAGAAACAGGGGTAGGGGCGGGGGCAGGGGCGGTGGTATGATTATGCTGTCTAGCAGGATTTGGAGCTAAAAGTAGGTCGAGAGTGCACCCTGCAACATGGTCCGGGGGCAATCCTGGAGGGCGCTATCGGGAGTTGCCGGGACCCGACGTCGCCC
>DUOU01000100.1 GCA_012838685.1 Bacteroidota bacterium
TTCCGAAGTTCCCTTATCGAATTTTCCTTTGATCTCCACTTTATTGCTGGAACAACCGCAAACAACCATCAAAAGGGCGAATAAAACGACAAAACTCTTTTTCATCATAATATAATTTTGATTTTAATGGTATGATGGAACCGCGCATTATTGAAAATTATGTTCATTACGTGTTTGTGTTCGAATTCAATTATGTGGGTTTCATCTATCTATTTTTAAAATCTGTTGCTAATATATCTATTTTATTGAAAAATCTCTTCCAGCCTTTCAAGCAGTTCCTCTCCTTCAAGGTTAACCGCCAATACTCTTCCATCCGTGTCAATTAAATAGTTGGCCGGAATCTCCATAATGTTGAAATCTTCCACTACCGGGGAGTTCCAATAGCTCAGGTCGCTTACCTGTATCCATCTCCCTATTCTGTCTCTTTCAATACCGTTGATCCACGCCTCTTTGGTCTTGTCGAGCGATATCTGATAAATTTCGAAGCCCAGATCGTTATATTGATCGTATGTCTTGACCAGGTTCCTGTTCCTTTGTTGGCATGGCGGACGCCATGATGCCCAGAATTCCACAAGAACTATTTTTCCCCTTGTAGATGAGAGATTCACAATCTTTCCCGAGGTGTCCGGCAGTGATACTTCGGGAACTATCTCCCCGAGAAAACTTTTGGGAGACAACTGATTGTTGGCGGCCATATGGGCAATAACCTCACTTACCTGTTGGTGAAGCGTGACCACCGGATCATATTCGCTGTAAACCGGATAAAGAGATGAATCAACTTTGATGAAATAATCCAGATCCTTCTCCGGATGCAGGACATATTCGCCCGGAGCTATCTGTTGGTATAGAGCCACAAGGCTTACCAGTGAGGAGAGGTTTTTGTCGATATATTCCTTGGTATAACTGTTGATATCTCCCAGGTATCCCTGCGCCAAGGAGTCGAGTTCTTCCATAACCTGATAAAGATTGGGACTTCCAAGGTTTTCCCTGTAAACAGAACTTAACAAGGAAATCTTGTCAATGGTCTCGTTCAACATGCTGTTATACTCTATCATCTGTTCGGTACCCGGACTTCCCGAAATAGATGTAGGTTTGCCGAGGTTGTCGGCTTGCGCCTCTATCTCAATTTTTTGTCCCGGCTCCAGTAACATAGTGAGATAGTTGGTATTATCAAATTTTAAGAGATAAAAAGAGGGGTGCTCCAACTTTAATGAGAAGGAAAAATTCCCATCGGTCATCATTACGGAATCTATGGGAACCAGATTGTCCGACATAAGTTTTTCCAGCAAAATATGTTTGCCGGGAACGGGATTGGAAATGTTGCCATTAATCTGAATTTTATTAGTTTTGCAGCCAGCAATCAGCAAAATCACTGTAAAAAAAAGCCCTAGTTTCTTGACCATATCTTTATTGAACGGTAGGTAATCAAACAAAGGGCACAAATTTACTCATTTTTGGTCAGAAATAATGGTAAGTCTAAAATATCGCCCAAAAATTGGTTTGTTCGGGAGATGAAAACCCGATTTTTCATTATTGATGATTTGATAAAATAAAAACAGTAGAATACTTTATAAGTCAAAATTTTTTTATTACTTTGAAGAATAATTTTAAATAAATAACCTTGAGGGTATGAGTTACGTTGAATTTACTAAGAATCAGATTGTTAATTTGGAATTTTCTCTGGAAAGGGAGATTATACGGACGAACAGGGCGGGGGCATATATCTCAACGACCATCGTTGGGTGCAATACGCGCAAATATCACGGGCTGCTGATTTGTCCTATAAAACAGTTTAAGAGGAGAAGACATGTATTGTTGTCGGGGCTCGACTTTACGGTGGTAAACAATGATAAGAGCTTCAATGTTGGCTTGAGGAAATATAAAGGAGATTATTTCAGCCCGAAAGGACATAAATATATTGAGGATCTATGTATGGACAATGTTCCTTCAATGATCTATCGTGTTGGAGGGGTGTTGATGAAGGTCGAGAGATTGTTGGTACATTACGAAGAGCAACTTTTGATAAGGTATACCGTGATGCAGGCTCCAGAGTCCATGAAGCTGCAGTTCAGACCTTTTTTGGCTTTTAGGAGTATCCATGAGCTTACATGCGCCAATATGGGTGCCAATACTAAAGTCGATTACATCAAAAACGGTGTCCGCTCAAGGATGTACGAAGAATTTCCATATCTGAACATGCAGTTCTCCAGGCCGGTGGAATTTGTTCATGTACCCGATTGGTTCTACGGAGTGGAATATATTGAGGAGCAAAAAAGAGGATATCCCTACAGTGAAGATCTCTTCTGTCCCGGGTTTTTCGAATTTGAGGCCAAGGAGGGCGATGTTTTCGTTTTTTCAGCCTCTACAAAGGAGGAAAATCCTGCGGGATTTAAGTCGAAGTTCACCAGAACCGTAAAAACAAAGGTTCCCCGGGATAATTATATCGACTGTTTGAAAAACGCTGCCCTACAGTTTTTTGAGAAGTTGGGGGAGGATTATTTTGTTGTAGCCGGTTATCCATGGTTTGGAGCATGGGGAAGGGACACATTTATATCATTGCCCGGTCTGGTACTGGCCAATAAAAACACTGCTCTTGAGGTGTTCAGCGGTGTGTTGGACACTCAGATAAAAAAGATGAAAGGGGGACTCTTCCCAAATATGGGCAGGGAGGGGGACTACGCCTTCAACTCCGTTGACGCTCCGTTGTGGTTTTTCTGGGATCTGCAACAGTATCAAAAATATGGCGGCAAGGATTGCGCCAAGAAATATGGAAAAAAGGCCATAGAGATAGTCAATGCTTATAAACAGGGAACAGAATTTGGAATAGGAATGCGCGATAACGGGTTGATTTATGCCGAGGCGCCCGGAAAAGCCCTTACATGGATGGATGCGATCGTGGATGGCACGCCTGTGACCCCGCGCAACGGGTATGCGGTAGAGATCAACGCACTTTGGTACAACGCCGTGGTATTCACTATAGAATTGGCAAAAAAAATTGGGGATAAAGAGTTCGTGAAAGAGAACAAGGATCTACCTGAACTTATAAAAAACTCTTTTTTGGAGATTTTCTGGGATCAGAAGGCGGGGTATTTGGCTGATTATGTAAACGACCAGGAGGGGAAAAACCTGTTTGTAAGGCCAAATATGCTTATAGCCGCTTCTTTGCCATATAGTATGCTTAACAATGATCAGATGAAGGGCGTGGTTGATATAGCCGATCGCGAACTTCTCACACCCAGAGGATTGAGAACATTGTCCCCTGGCAATAAATTGTACGAGGGCTCTTATTACGGAGATCAACCTACAAGGGATAGGGCGTACCATCAGGGTACCGTATGGCCGTGGTTACTAGGACCCTTCTGTGAAGCCTGGTTGAAAGTGTACGGCAAATCGGGCGTAGATAAGGTTAGAAATATTGTTTATGGAATGGAAGAGGTTATGGGCGAACATGGGGTAACAACCATTTCAGAGATTTATGACGGAGATCCCCCACATGCTCCTAGAGGAACCATATCGCAAGCCTGGAGTGTGGGCGAAGTTTTGAGGATAATCAATATACTGGATTCAGAATATTCGGGAATTTAAAAATTTATAGATTATGCGTGTGTTAATGTTTGGCTGGGAATTTCCACCGCATATTTCAGGTGGTTTGGGCACGGCGAGCTATGGACTGACAAAGGGAATGGCTTCGCTCGAGAACATTGAGGTTCTTTTTGTGGTTCCAAAGGCCTGGGGCGATGAGGATCAAACAATTGTCAGGTTAATTGGAGCCAACAGGGTTCCTGTCGCGTTTAAGAAGATCCATTTTAAAGGGTTCAAAAAAGGGATCGAAAAAATCGAGATATTTTCCAAGGTAATACCATATACCGATCCGGAAGATTTTTGGAAAAAAGCCGGAGAAGAGATAGCCGGATATAAGTTGCTCGTGAAAACCAATAGTCAGGGAACTGTTGATTTTTCAGGGAGATATGGCAGTAACCTGATGGAAGAGATTTATAAGTATTCGGTTGTTGCTTCGGTGATAGCGGCGGAGAATGAATTTGATATTATTCATGCGCATGACTGGCTGGCCTATCCCGCGGGAATCGCCGCCATGCAAATATCCGGGAAACCATTGGTTATACACGTTCATGCGACCGATTTCGACCGAAGTGGGGGAAATGTTAATCCCGATGTTTACAAAATTGAAAAGGAGGGGATGGATGCCGCATCAAAAATAATAACGGTGAGCAATCTAACCAGAAACATAGTTGTAAACAGATATGGTATCGATCCCTCAAAGGTGGAGACCGTGTATAACGCTGTTGAACCGCTGGATAATGAGGATATCCACTTTGAAAAAGGGTTTAACGAGAAGGTTGTCACCTTTCTTGGAAGAATCACGCTGCAAAAGGGGCCCGAATATTTTATAGAGGCAGCCTATAAGGTTCTCCAAAGAATGGGTAACGTCAGATTTGTGATGGCTGGCTCCGGTGATATGATGGAGAGGATGATAAGACGCGCGGCGGCTTTGAAGATAACCGACAGGTTCCACTTCCCGGGTTTTCTTCGCGGTGATGATGTGTTCAGGATGCTGGCAATGAGCGATGTGTATGTAATGCCTTCGGTTTCTGAACCTTTTGGAATCTCTCCACTGGAAGCAATGCAGTCAAATGTCCCTGTTATCATTAGCAAACAATCAGGTGTAGCCGAAATATTGACACATGCCGTAAAACTGGATTTTTGGGATATTGATGCGATGTCCGATGCTATTTACGGTATACTTAATTACCCCGCACTTTCCAGTCTGTTTATTAAAAACGGCAAAGAGGAGGTAATCCGACTAAAATGGGAAAATTCCGCCAGATATGTAAAAGAGATTTATGAGGAGGTGTTGTTGAACAATTAAAAAGGTATGTCATGAGCAATTTAAAGAACAATAAGGCTATTTGCCTCTACTTCCAGGTACATCAGCCTTTCCGTCTGAAAAGATACAGGTTTTTCAATTTGGGAAGCGACCATTATTATTATGACGACTTTAACAACGAGTCGATAATGAGGAAGGTGGCTGAAAAATGTTATCTGCCGGCCAACGAAGTATTACTTAAGCTTATCAGTAAACATAAAGATAAGTTTAAGGTAGCATTCTCAATATCTGGCATAGCTTTGAACCAATTTAGACTTTACGCTCCCGAGGTGCTGGATTCGTTTAAAAAGTTGGCGGAGACCGGTATGGTGGAGTTTCTTGGCGAAACTTTCTCCCACTCGCTCGCTTCGCTAAAAAACAGGGAGGAATTTGAAAACCAGGTTATCCGCCACTCATCGATGATGAAAGAGTTTTTTGGGGTGGATCCGGTGACTTTCAGGAACACCGAGCTTATCTATTCCGATGAGATAGGCGAATGGGTTTCGGAAATGGGATTCAAGGCTGTTCTGGCCGAAGGAGCCAAACATATCCTTGGATGGAAGAGTCCGAACTTCCTCTATTGCAATGCGGCAAACCCGCGATTGAAAGTCCTTTTAAGAAATTTTGTTCTAAGTGACGATATAGCATTCAGATTCGCGAACAAGGACTGGAGCGAATGGCCGCTGACAGCCGATAAATATGCTACATGGATCAAAAAACTCTCAACTGAGGGCGAGTTGGTCAATATTTTTATAGATTACGAAACCTTTGGCGAACATAATTGGAAAGAGACCGGCATTTTCGACTTCCTCGAACACCTTCCCGGCGCTGTGATGAAAAAAACGCCTTTCAAGTTTATGACTCCCGCCGAGGTGGCCGAGAATTTACAGCCTGTTTCCGCGATAAACGTCAATACCCCGATTTCATGGGCAGATGAGGAGAGGGATGTTACTGCCTGGATGGGAAACGAACTGCAGGTAGCGGCAATAGATAAACTTTATAGCCTGTATGATAGGGTGAAGGAGTGTGATGACGAGTCTATAAAGAAGAACTGGGACTATCTGCAGACAAGTGACCACTTTTATTATATGGCGACAAAATTCTTTTCCGATGGGGTTGTCCACAAATATTTCAATCCTTATGAGAGTCCCTATGACGCATTTTTGAATTATATGAACGTGTTGAGTGATTTTGAGATTCTCCTGAAACGGGCTTTCCCTGTCCATGAGGAGGATAAGATCCAGCAGTTGGAGTGGGAACTGGATATCAAGGAGGAAAAGATCAAAACATTGTCAAAAGAGATAGAAAAACTCAAAGGAACGCCCGTACATCGAAAAGGCGAAGCCATATCTGGATCAGGAGGCGGTAAACCAAAAGAGACACCTCCTCCAGAGAAGGCCGCGGCTCCTAAAAAAGAATCAAAAACAAAGAAAGAGACCGCTGCTTCCGATGCGAAGAAGCCGGTTGGTAAAGCGGTAAAGGCCGCCGCCTCTTCCGGTAAGGCGACAAAAACAGTTGCCCCTTCCGGTAGCGCGAAAAAAACCGCTGCTTCCGAAGCAAAGAAGTCGGCCGGCAAAGCGACAAAGACCGCAGGCTCTTCCGGTAGCGCGAAAAAAACTCTCCGGAAATAGTCGAGAAAACAGACAAATAACGTTAAACCCGCATACGATTAATTTATATCCGCAAAATAGTCGTATATTTACGAACTATGTCCGAAAATATTGAAAATAAATAATTTAATTGCTAATAACAACTTTAATACAATATAATAGATGAAGGCTGAACTTATTTTTGAAACCAGTTGGGAAGTATGTAATAAGGTTGGCGGTATCCATACTGTCATATCCACAAAGGCTTTGAATATTGTCAACAAACTACACGATAATTATATATTGATAGGACCTGATGTCTGGAGGGAAGATGGGGTCAACCCGGAATTTCTTCAAGACGATTCGTTGTTCGCCGACTGGAAGGTGAAAGCAGCCCATGAGGGACTTTTTGTCAAAACGGGACGTTGGAACGTGGCGGGAAATCCTGTTGTGATTCTTTTTGATTTTACCCCTCTTTTCGGTTCCCAAAACGAGATATTCGCGAAACTGTGGGAGACTTATAAACTCGACAGTATAACGGGACAGTGGGACTATGTTGAACCCGCTCTGTTTGGGTATGGAGCAGGCAAGCTTATTGAGAGTTTTACGCTCTTTTACAGGGAGCACAACAATATAATAGCCCAGTTTCACGAGTGGATGACCGGAGCGGGCATATTATACCTTAAGAAACATGCCCCGTGGGTATCGACCTCCTTTACGACGCACGCTACAGTTTTGGGGAGATGTATCGCAGGGAACAACAGACCCCTTTATGGGAAAATGAAGGAGTATATTCCCGCGCAGATAAGCCGGGAATTCAACATTGTAGCTAAACAAAGCCTTGAAAGGATATCCGCCCTTGAGACCGATGTCTTCACGACCGTAAGTGAAATAACCTCAAGAGAGTGTTCCCATTTTCTTGGTAAGGATGTGGATATTGTCACCCCTAACGGATTTGAGGATAATTTTGTACCTGACAAAGGTTCTTTTGATTATAAACGCGAAGCGGCCAGAGACAAATTGTTGTCCGTGGCCGAAGCTGTTTTGGGATATAAACTCCCAAAGGATTCACTTTTGATCGCCAACAGTGGCAGATATGAGTTCAGGAACAAGGGTTTGGATGTTTTTGTCGACTCTCTTGGAGAACTCTCAAGGGAAGAGGGAGTAAAAAAGGTGTGCGTGGCTTTTCTGCTTATCCCGGCATACCATAAGGGACCGCGGCAGGATTTGGACAACAACTTGAATAGAAACGGAGAGGCTCCCGAATATGAGAGGTATCTTACCCATCATCTGCACTACCCGTCAAGTGACTCGATATTAAACGCGATAAAGGCCAACAATCTTACAAATGACGAGGAGTCAAAGGTCAAAGTTATATTTGTCCCTTCATACCTGAACGGCGATGATGGGATATTCAATATGTCTTATTACGATCTGCTTATAGGGTTCGATCTTACTGTCTTCCCCTCATATTATGAACCGTGGGGCTATACCCCGCTTGAAAGCTTGATGTTCCACATTCCTACGGTTACAACATCCCTGGCAGGTTTTGGGATGTGGGTTCGCAACCATGTCAGAGCACCGGGAAATGGAGTAGCCGTTCTTGAGAGGAGTGATGATAACGCATCTGAAGTCGCGAGCGGGATAAAGGATTTCATTGTCAAATTCGCTGAACTCGACGCCAAGGGTGTGAAGGAGGCGAGAGCCAAGGCACATGAGATATCCAGAATCGCTCTTTGGGATGTACTTGTTAAGAACTACTATAAAGCATATGATATAGCATTGGAGAACAGCTCTGAAAGGAGAAAAGAACCCCGTGGGTTCGTACATCTGGCGGAAGCTGAGGATGTGGTAGCCAAAAAGCCACATCAGGTTCCCGTTTGGAAGGATATTTATATTCAGAGTGATGTACCGGAAAAACTTGCCGCCTTGAAGGAGTTGTCGGATAACCTCTGGTGGTCGTGGAACGAAGATGCCCAGGATCTTTTTAGGAGGATAGATCCCTCGATATGGGAGGCGGTAAAATATAATCCAAAACTGCTTCTGGAAAAGGTAGATTACAAGCGATTGATGGTTATGGCCGAAGATGGGGAGTTTCTGGCGAGTCTGGGCAGAGTGTATGATGAGTTTAAAGCATATATGGAACGCCCGAATCTGGAGGGGGAGCCACAAATTGCCTATTTCAGCATGGAATTCGGTATCCACCCTTCTCTGAAGATCTATTCGGGAGGGTTGGGAATACTTGCGGGCGACTATCTGAAGGAGTCAAGTGATTCAAATGTAGATATCATAGGTATAGGTCTGCTGTACAGATATGGTTATTTTACCCAAAAACTTGGGTCAAAGGGCGAGCAGATAGCGGTATATGAAGCGGAAGATTTTTCAAGATTGCCGATCCACCCCGTAAAGGGAAGCGATGACAACCAACTCACTATTTCCCTATCTTGGCCGGGAAGAGTCATCAAAATCCGTGTCTGGGTGGCTATGGTGGGAAAGGTAAAACTTTTCTTGCTGGATACCGACTTTGAGGAGAATACTCCCGAGGATCGTACCGTTACCCACCATCTTTATGGAGGAGATATCGAAAACAGGCTTAGACAGGAACTGGTACTGGGCATTGGTGGCATGAGGGCATTGAGAGCAATGGGTATACAGCCTGATGTGTTCCATAGCAATGAGGGTCACTCGGCGTTTATCGGTTTTGAGAGACTGCATAGCCTTATGTCGGAAAAACACTTGAACTACTATGAGGCTCTTGAGGTTGTCAGAGCCTCGACATTGTTCACCACGCATACCCCTGTTCCGGCGGGTCATGATGCTTTTGATGAGGAGTTGTTAAGAAAATATATTTCCGTATATCCAAGCCGACTCAATATTTCATGGGATGATCTGATGGCTCTTGGAAGATGCCCCAACGAAGCGGAGAGAAAATTCAATATGAGTTACCTAGCTACCAGGATGTCGCAGGAGGTTAACGGAGTCAGCCAACTCCACGGTGAAGTGAGCCAGAAAATGTTCAATAAACTGTGGCCGGGATATTTGTGGGAGGAACTCTTCGTAGGTTATGTTACCAACGGGGTACATCATCCCACATGGACAGCCTCGGAATGGAAGGAACTTTACAGGGATCTGAACGGAACCTCTAATTTCGACCAGACCAACAGGGCTCTGTGGGAGAGGCTCTATACGGTAAGCGATAAGAAGGTTTACGAGATCAAAAAGGGTCTGAAGAAAAAACTTTTCGACCATATCAGAAAAAGGTTGCAAACCGATATGATGAGCAAGCATGTTAGCCCGAGAACCCTTATCAATATAAGTACCCACCTTGATGAAAATGCGTTGACAATCGCGTTTGCCCGTAGATTCGCGACTTACAAGAGAGCATCACTGTTGTTCAGGGATCTCGACAGACTGGCCAGGATAGTCAACAATCCGGATCGACCGGTACAGTTTATCTATGCGGGAAAAGCGCACCCAAATGATGGGGGAGGACAGGATCTTATAAAGAGGATTTTTGAGATATCCCAAATGCCGGAATTTTCCGGAAAAATAATATTCCTTGAGAACTACGATATTGAACTTGCCAAATATATGGTGAGGGGCGTTGATGTATGGTTGAATACGCCAACCCGACCGCTGGAGGCTTCGGGAACAAGTGGAGAAAAAGCGGTAATGAACGGAACGATACATTTCAGTGTACTCGATGGATGGTGGGTTGAAGGTTACAAGGCTTATGCCGGATGGGCCTTGCCAAAGAAGAGAACTTTTGAGAACCAGGAGCTTCAGAATGATGTCGATGCTGAAACTATCTACAATATGTTGGAGTATGAGATTGTTCCCGCTTACTACTCTTTCAATGAGGAAAACGTTCCAACTGAATGGATGAGCTTTGTAAAAAACACAATGGTCAAGATTGCTCCCGAATTTACCATGAAAAGACAACTTGACGATTACCGCGAGAGGTATTACAACAAGCTTTTCAATAGAAGTAAATACCTTAATAACAACAACTTTAAGGTCGCTAAAGAACTGGCATTGTGGAAAAGGAACATGACGGACAGTTGGGACACCATTGAGGTTTTAAACCATAGTTTTGAAAAACCGGCGGACAACATCTATTTCTCGGGAAAATCTTATAAAGCTGAAATAGTCCTGGATGTCAAGGAAGTTCCGGTAGAATATGTGGGAGTAGAACTGATATTCACCAGTATGGACAAAAA
>DUOU01000101.1 GCA_012838685.1 Bacteroidota bacterium
AAAAACTTATTCATCATTTTGGTTTCTCTATATCCTCTTTTTCCTTATCCTGTTCAGGATCTTTTTCCACGACTCTCATCCTTACCGATGTGATTCTTCTCTTATCGGCCGCCTCAATAAAAAACTTAAAATTGTTGAAACTTACAACCTGTTTGACCTTTGGCATCTCACCCGTAAGTTCAAGAATCAGGCCGGCAAGGGTCTCGGACTCTCCTCTTATAAATTCAAAAGGATCCTCGTCGAAGTTGAGTATCTCGATAATATCGTCAATCAGTATTTTTCCCTTGAAAATATAATTGTTATCATCAAGCTTGCGATATAGTATCTCATCCTCGTCACTTTCATCTGTTATGTCGCCAACTATCTCTTCCAAAATATCTTCAAGAGTTATTATACCTGAAGTCCCTCCATATTCATCAATTACTATGGCCATATGGATTTTTTTTATTTGTAGTTCCTTGAGCAGTATGTTTATTTTTTTTGTTTCGGGCACGAAATATGGAGCCCTCAACAGATCTTGCCATTTGAACCCGTCTCTCTCGTTCATATAAGGAAGGATATCTTTCGCGTACAGGAGCCCCTTGATATTATCCAATGTATCGGAATAGACCGGAATTCTTGAGAATCCGGATTCTATGATTACGGGAACAACTTCGTTCAAACTGTCCGCGATATCGATAGCGGTAATATCTATGCGGGGACACATTATAGCGTTGACGTTTATGTTACTGAAATTCACAACTCCTTTAAGTATCTTTTCATCCTCGTTCAGTTCTTCATCGGTATGTTCAAGTACTTCTGAAAGCTCATCAATAATATTTGGCTTGAATAGACCAATTTTCCTTTTTATTATAGACAGAGGCCAAGAAACAAGAGAAACAACCGGCCTCAGTAAAAACATGAACAAAGAGAGAGGAAGCGCCATCGTCAAAACTATGCTTTTGTTGTTTCTGGTCGCGTAAGTCTTTGGCAACATCTCCCCGAAAACCAGCAATACAATGATTATAGCGAACAGATAAACTATACTTCCCAGAGTTGGCAGACTCTCCAATATACCTGTAGACTTGCAAAGAGAAAACGAGAGAACGGCGAAAATAACATTTGTGGTTGTATTCAGTATTAAGAGGGTAGAAAGCAGTTTGTCAGGTAACTCATACAACCTGACCGCTGATCTCGATAAAACACTGTTTTTGTTTTTGAGCTCATCCAGCTCCTCCGTTTTCAAAGTAAAGAAAGCCGTCTCCGATGCGGAAAACATAGCGGATAATAGCAACAATACGGATATGGCCAAAATTATCCCTGCCGAATTACTGCCAAGAGTGTAAGTTAAAGCACTCCCGTGAAAAAATGAATAAAAACAAATAAACTCCAATCAGACAACTAACTTAGATTAATTTTCAGAAAGGAAGGTCATCTTCAGGCGAACTTCCTGTTCCTTCGGGAAACGAATTATAAGGGTCTTCCGAAGAGCCATCGTTTCGTGCCGATCCACCTTGTTGCGAACTCTCTTGCTGTCGGTACCCACTCCGTGAATCATCAGGCCTGTTTTCCGCTCTTTTGTCGTAAACATAAAATGAATCGCCTATTATTTCGGTTATATATTTGTTTATTCCCTCTTTGTCGACATATGACCGGGTTCTGATTTTTCCGGACACACAAACCAGGCTACCTTTTTTTATGCTCTTTTCAGCCTCAATGGCCAATGCTCTCCACAAAACTATATTGTGCCATTCAGTTGAAGTTACGGTCTCTCCCTGTTGATTAAAATACTCTTCACTGGTTGCCAGTGGAAAAGAGGCCCTGACCGATGATTTGTCAAAATATTTGACAACAGGATCCTTTCCTACGTTACCTTCGAGAATTACTCTGTTGATGGACATATTTTCAGCTATTAAAATTTAGAGTGTAAATTTACGAAATAATCGTATTCATACAAATATGATTACAAAAATATGATTCCGCGGGAATCCTGTCGGTTTTAATGTTTGAACATTGGTGTTTGTTGTCCGGGGAGTGCTCCTTTTTTGCCGGAAATAGCCTATACATAGCTATAAATTGACAACGATTTGATAAATTATTTTTTATGTAACTCTTTCTATTTTAACAAATAATATTCCTATATTTGCGGTATCGAAAAAATATACAAGAAAAATATATAAAATATATGTTGAATTTTTAATCTTCATTTAAAATGACAAAAGCAGACATCGTTAATGAAATTGCCAAATCTACTGGTATAGAAAAAGTTACAGTTCAGAAGACTGTCGAAGCCATGATGGAAACCATTAAGGATTCTTTGGTTGCCGGAGAAAATGTTTATTTAAGAGGTTTCGGTAGTTTCATAGTAAAGAAGAGGGCAGAAAAAATTGCCAGAAATATTTCAAAAAATATTCCTATTAAAATTGAAGCACACTACGTACCGGCTTTCAAGCCTTCCAAATCATTTGTAAACAGAGTTAAAACCAGT
>DUOU01000102.1 GCA_012838685.1 Bacteroidota bacterium
ATGATAAACCAATATTTTTTCAATAAAATAAAAATAACTCTTTAACCAATAGAATTGTTCTTAAAAATCTTCTTCCTGAAGCAAATAACGGGCAACTTACTGCCCAAAAAAACGGATATCTCTTTCTCGCGAAAGTTTCTTAATTTTGCGGCCAATTTTACAACCAAAACAGAAATGGAAATTCCTTCAAGATATGAGCCGGGAAAGGCCGAGGACAGATGGTACTCTTATTGGATGGAGAACGGTTTCTTTAAAAGTATCCCGGATAACCGCGAACCTTATACAATTGTGATCCCGCCTCCCAACGTTACCGGGGTATTGCATATGGGACACATGCTCAACAACACCATCCAGGATGTTCTTGTCCGAAGAGCCAGGATGATGGGGAAAAACGCATGTTGGGTACCTGGAACCGACCATGCCTCCATAGCTACGGAGGCCAAGGTTGTGGCCAAACTAAAGGATGAGGGAATAGAAAAAAGAGATCTATCAAGGGAGGAGTTTCTTGAACATGCCTGGGCATGGACGAGGCTACATGGCGGAATTATACTTGAACAGCTCAAAAAGTTGGGAGCATCGTGCGACTGGGACAGAACCCTTTTCACAATGGACGGACCCAGATATGAGTCGGTTATAAAGGTCTTTGTGGATCTTTTCAATAAAGGGCTTATCTATAGGGGGGTGAGAATGGTGAACTGGGATCCCCAGGCGAGAACGGCCCTGTCGGATGAGGAGGTCAATTATACGGAGGAACAGTCTAAACTATACTACGTCAAATATAAGGTGGTGGGCGAGGATGATTGGGTGATGGTGGCGACAACCCGTCCGGAGACCATCTTTGGCGATACCGCCGTTTGCGCGAACCCCAATGATGAACGCTACCGACACCTGAAAGGCAAGAGGGTAATTGTCCCGATGGTGGACCGCGAAGTTCCTTTTATTTTTGATGAGTATGTCGACATGGAGTTCGGCACGGGCTGTCTCAAGATCACTCCGGCACACGACATAAACGACTATACCATCGGCATAAACCATAATCTTGAATCGATCGATATTTTTAACGATGACGGTACCTTGTCAGAGGCCGCGGGGCTGTTTGTGGGAGTTGACCGGTTCGAAGCCAGGGAGCTTTCGGTCAACCTTATGAAAGAGTTGGGCAATCTTGAGAAGGTTGAGGAGTACTCCAATAAAATTGGCCGTTCCGAAAGAACAAATGCCGTTATCGAACCCAAACTATCCTTGCAGTGGTTCCTGAAGATGGAGGAAATTTCAAAGCCGGCGCTCGAAGCGGTCGTGAAGGGAGATATCTGTCTGCATCCCGCGAAATTCAAGAATCTTTACCGTCACTGGATGGAAAACGTACACGACTGGTGTATAAGCAGACAGTTGTGGTGGGGACACAGAATCCCGGCCTGGTATTTTGGAAATAACGACTATGTTGTTGCTTTGAACGCGGACGAGGCTTTGGCTATGGCGAGGGCAAAAAGCGGTAACAATGCCCTGACGGAAGCCGATCTGCGCCAGGATGAAGATGTACTGGACACCTGGTTCTCTTCGTGGCTATGGCCGATAACCTGTTTTGATGGCATAAACAATCCGGATAACGAGGATATTGATTACTATTATCCTACCAACGATCTTGTGACCGCTCCGGAGATATTGTTCTTCTGGGTGGCGAGAATGATTATAGCCGGTTATGAGTATAAAGGGGAAATGCCGTTCAAAAATGTCTATCTCACCGGGATTGTCCGCGACCAGCAAAAAAGAAAAATGTCGAAGAGTCTCGGTAACTCTCCGGAACCTCTTGAACTTATAGAAAAATATGGGGCAGATGGTGTTCGTGTCGGTATGTTGCTCTGCTCTCCCGCCGGTAACGACCTTCTGTATGAGGATTCATTGCCGGAGCAGGGAAGGAATTTCGCCAACAAAATATGGAACGCTTTCAGATTGGTCGCCAACTGGGAAGTAGACTCCTCCCTGCCGCAGCCCGAACATAGCGCTGAGGCGGTAAGCTGGATGGATCAGATGATCTCCAAGGGCGTAGCCGATGTGGATTCAGATTTCTCCCAATTCAGGATTTCAGAGGCTTTAATGGATATTTATAAATTGTTTTGGGATGAGTTTTCAGGCTGGTACCTGGAAGTGATAAAACCCGCGTACGAAAAGCCTATTGATGCGGCTACATATAAAGCCACGATAGATTTTTTTGACAAACTGTTGCGATTGACACATCCTTTTATGCCATTCATTACCGAAGAGATATGGCATTTATTGGAAAAGAGAGGCGAAGGGGAGAGCATAATGATCAGCCCAATGCCGGAAATAAAAGTTTACGATCAAAGCCTGCTAAACGAATTTGAAACGGTCAAGGAAATTGTAACGGCTGTCAGAAATATACGGAAAGAAAAAAATATTCCGAACAGGGAGCGAATTGTATTGTCGGTTCGCGCATCCAAAGAGAATTATAAGGCAAGGTACCTGCCCGTAATATTGAAGATGGGGAACCTCTCTTCCATAGAGTTTGTTGGCGACAAGATTGACGGTGCCGCATCGTTTATGGTTGGCACAACCGAATATTACATACCTCTGGGCGAGAGGTTGGACATTGGGGAAGAACTCTCAAAAGCGGAGTCGGAGTTAATTTATTTCCGGGGATTTCTTGAATCGGTAATGAAGAAGCTGGGCAACGAGAGGTTTGTAAGCAAAGCTCCCGCCAATGTTATCGATATGGAGAGAAAGAAGAAGAGCGACGCTGAAACCAAGATAGCGGCCCTTACGGCCCGGATTGAAGAGTTGAAAAGGTTGTGATATCCAACTAATGGGGGATGCGGCGTACAGCATAATCCTCGCCCAGGTTTACCAGTTCCCAATTGTTGTTAAGGGTCAGACTCCAACCATTACCGTAAACATGGGTCCTGTCGGTTTTAAGACTGCCCGCGGGAATCTTAAGGTTTCGGAAGTTGTTGGAAACAAGACAGCCTTCCTCTTCAACAATTAACTTGCCCCAGTTGTCGGATACATAGAGTTTCCTGTATATTGTGCCCAGTTCATTGACAGGAACCACATCCGTTGGCTCGTAATCAAAATAGGGGCTCAAAAGATCGATCGACACAACAGGTTTTTCAGTGAAAATATTTGTCTCTCTTTCAATACGCTCCCTTATCTCGTTGTCTCTGGCCTCTTCTTCTGCCTGAATGGCGGCCAGATCATAATTCAACGCTATACTTCCGGCTACGTCCCTGCAATATGTAGGGAGTTGAATATTGTATAGATCTCTGACCAGGTATCCCAGGTCGATCTCATCGACCGACTTGATTGTTGGGAAGTCGAATCCTTTCCAGTAGGCGAATGATGCGTAAATTGCGCCATGAGTTGATCCGTATATTACTCCGGAATAGGTTGGGAACGGGTAAATGTTGTCCAGCCTTTCCAAAAGCTTTGTTTTAAAATCTTCCTCACTTTCGGTTACCAACAATAGAGATGTAAATACGGCCAATCCCTCATAATTCTCCAATACTATCCGATCCTTGACATAATTACTGTAAAATTCACTGTTCGCTCCCCTGAATATCAAGGCGTCCCTTAAAGCGACCAACCGTTCGTTGCCCTCCCCCTCAATGGCTTTCCTTAGCGCTCTCCATTCAAGTTTCAACCATAACCTGGCAATTTTTTCGTCCATAACCGAAGTGTTGTATGGCATGGGCTTATAGCCGAAAAAGTGTTGGTGGAAATAATAAAGACCGCGTATTCCCCTGGAAACAATGGTGAATTCATCTTCCACCGATGGTAGTACGGCCAGGGCGAATTGGGTACCGCCAAAGACCAAGGAATCCCTGTTGATTATCAGATCTTTTGAATATGAACTGGAATAAACACCATCTTTTTTCTTCAGGATTCCCTCCCGGTCGGGAAAGTTGGAATATACCATCAGTTGCCGCCGATCAATGAACATCAGGGGACCAAATATGTTTCTGCCCCACAGAGCGCCACCATCTTTATAACAGTTATCCTCGATCTTGTCGAAATAGTACCGCGCTTTGGTCTCGTTGAAATATGAAATATCGGCAACATTTTCCTTTGTGCGCCCATTGAACAGCAACGCGACAATTATGACGATAGGGATAAATCCGGCAACGACAAATTTCAACCTGCCTCTAAAAAGATTCAGTATGGGATAATAAGTTTTCATCCGGAACCTGCCCGTTTATAAAGCCCCAATTTTTGGCACCTAAATATACCGACATTTATTCAAATCCAATCATCAAGGCGTTCGCGCTAATGTATGGCCAAGTCAATATAACCGCTATCGTGCCGAGTTGTCTATATATCACGTAGTCCGGTTTTTAATCGGGTATCGGTATATTTAGACAGCTTTTAAGCTCATATCCAGACTTTTGATGTGATGTGTAAGGCTCCCGACGGAAATATAATCCACACCACATTCCCCATATTGCCTTAAATTTTCCAAAGTTATGCCACCCGAAGACTCGATTTCGAAACGGTGGTTTATCATCTTTACCGCCGCGGCAGTGTCGGGAACATTGAAATTATCCAACAAAATCCGGTCTACCCCCCCTGTTTTGATTATTAACTCCACATCCGCCACATTTCTGGCCTCAATAACTATTTTCAGGTTTTTGTTGTTTTGTTTCAGGTAATCATTTGTCTTTTTTATGGCATTGGCGATGCCCCCGCAAAAGTCAATGTGGTTATCCTTAAGCAGGATCATATCATATAAACCCATCCTATGGTTCAGGCCTCCACCGATCCTTACGGCCTCTTTCTCAAGAAATCTCATTCCGGGGGTGGTCTTCCGCGTATCGAGAATTTTTGTTGTCAATCCCTCAAGTTTGTTGACGTAAATACTGGTTGCGGTCGCGATACCGCTCATTCTCTGCATAATGTTCAGTATAAGGCGCTCCGCTTTGAGTATTGAGTGTTGGTTGCCATAAACGGTAAAAACTATATCACCGGGGGCAATCCGGCAACCATCTTTTATGAACAGTTCAATGTCGAGATTGTTGTCGATTATCTTGAAGGCTTCAACGGCGACGTTTACGCCGGCAATAATGCCCTCTTCCTTGATCAATAATTTTACTTTTCCTTTGGCATCGACGGGTATGGAGGCCAATGAGGAGTGGTCACCGTCGCCCAAATCCTCTTCAAGGTTTCTAATGATAAAATCCCGGAGAATGTTATCTTTCATCTTCTGTCTCTATCCGGATTTGATGTATTAACTGTTTGCCATCAATTTTTTTCAGCAAAAAATAGACCCTGTAATAACCTTTTTCCGTTGTTAGGGTTCCAATTGCATATTGGGCTTCATTTCGGGCCCCCTGATGGCGTATATTAAAATCTTTGATCTTTTGCGCTCCAAAAAAATCCCGCAGTATCGATTCCGCTACATTTTTTTTGTAAAAATCCTCTTTATCAAGCAGCAATAATTCAACGGTTGAGTTCATATATTTTGCCAGCTCAGTCGCATTCCCGGCTTTGAACGCGATTGAGATACCATCCGGAATTTTTGTCTGCTCCTGCGCGGATACAACAGAAAACCCAAAAAAGAGAAGGACCAATACTGTTATGATATTTTTACTCTTCATACGGTTAAATCCAGTTGAACTACTTTTCTGGAGTAGCCGCGAAGTTAATTATTTTTTTTACATAAATTATTGGTAATGCCATATTGAGCCTATTATTGTGGTACGGTATCTTATTATTGTGTTATTTTTGTTCAGTGAAATATACCGGAACCGTAATGGTCGCGGGGCTTACAAGTTTTGTGGATGAAGATATCTCTGTTACTGATAGGAAAGAACAATGAAAAGTATATATCCGATGGAATGGATATCTATTCAAACCGTCTGGCAAGGTATTGCGGTTTTGAGGTTATTACGGTGCCCGATATCAAAAACACCAGGAACATGCCCATTGAAGAGCAGAAATACAGGGAGGGGCAAAAGATTGTTGAACTGATTGGAAAGGAAGATTGTTGTGTCCTTTTGGATGAGAGGGGCGTTCAATACCGTAC
This sequence comes from Bacteroidota bacterium, assembly GCA_012838685.1. Lineage (GTDB taxonomy): Bacteria > Bacteroidota > Bacteroidia > Bacteroidales > VadinHA17 > LD21. The sequence continues at coordinate 6,032 of DUOU01000102.1, forward strand.
CGTGGAGTTTGCCGAGTGGATGCGGAAGCAGATGGTTTTTTCATCGAAGAGGATTCTGTTTGTTGTGGGAGGCCCTTATGGTTTTTCGGAAGAGGTCTATCAAAGAGCTGATTTTAAGATATCCCTGTCGAAACTCACCTTTCCCCATCAATTGGTCCGATTATTGTTTATGGAACAACTATACCGCATCTTTACTGTTATCAAGGGCGAACCTTATCACCACGAATAAAGAAGAATGAAAATAGCGAACCATAAGTTACCACTGGCTTTAATAACGGCGCTGCTGATAATATTGGCGTCTGTTGCGGGTATATTGGGCAAAGGAGAGTTTGGGAAGAGTATTGTGGTGACCCGACTGGAAAACAGGGTCGTTGATCAGATAAGGTTAACCGGGAAGTATGTCGATTTTTTAGCGAAGGGGATCGAATCGGGATCGTTTTTTGATCGTTATTTTGAGGAGAAAGAGTATGCCAAAGCGTCCAAAAATGATATTACATTGCTGGTTTACTCCGATAAAGGCCTGGCTTATTGGTCGGACAACACTTTTGAGGTACCCCCTTTCTATAATCGGGAGTTGTTCGGGGAGCCGGTTGTCTTTCTGCAGAACGGCTGGTTTGTTCCGGTAATTTCGGAACTGTCGGGTTACAAGATTGTGGGACTTTTGAGATTGTCGGCTCATTATGGCATTGAAAACGACATAATAAGCAGTGGGTTAACCGAAAAGTTGAGACCCTCCGGGGAGATAACCTTCAGCCGGCAAGGATCTCCCGGAGAGAGGCCTCTTTTCAATGAGACGGGAGACTATCTTTTTTCGGTTGGGTTTCCCGAAAACGGGAACCATAATATTCTGACAACCACTTCATTGGTATTGTGGGCTTTGTCGTTAACAACAACTCTTTTTCTTGTTGCCTCTATCGCCTCTTTTTTCAATAAAAAGGGTAAAGGGG
>DUOU01000103.1 GCA_012838685.1 Bacteroidota bacterium
ACGGATATGATTATACCGACCATAATTATGATGTCAGAAACTATTTGGGCACAGCGAACAATATAAGGGCAGGGGCGGAAATCAGGGTCTCAAACCTTTATTTTAGGGGAGGATACGCCTATTATGGTTCTCCGTGGATAGATGGCGACTATAATTCCGGAAAATCCAAAAATTTGATCGCGACCGGATTGGGTTTCCGTTCCGGAAGTTTTATGATCGATTTCAGTTACTCATTGTTGATTGCCCCACAAACTTATATACTATACAATGCGCCCGCGGAAACCGCAATTGCCGATATCGACAATACAACCAACAGTTTCGCGCTTACCTTGGGATATAGGTTTTAAAATCTCTTTTGTTGGGGACACTGATCTTTATTTTGAACCGATAGCAGTTCCATGGATGATGGCCCGTTGTTGAATATAAGGTCTATTATGCTTAATCCCTTGATGTTGTTTTCATAAGGAAATACCTGTATATATTTAGGGGGAACAAAATCTGATTCAATTTTTGGCGATATATTGAAACGATAATCTGTTGGACCGCCGGAAGGGGCAACGAAAGATTCGGTGAATCTCACCGGTTTATCCAGGCGAATAGATTTCATAAGTATTTCCAATAATTTTGTGTTAAGGTCAACCAGGAATTCCGGCCCCTCCATTATCACCTTTTCTATCTCTTCAAAATAATATTGAAAGTAGGGCGCATTTTTGTAAGCGGCTACTATAGCCCTTAAATGTACCTGTTGCCATCTTTTTGAATAGTCGATCCGAATATCTTTTATCGCTGTTTTGTGAAAACTGCCCAAAAGAACGGGAACAATCAATGCCTGGGGGCCATTTGCCGTAAGTATGTAACATCTGTTGCGGTAGCTCTGTTTTATGTAGTTTTCGTTCAATTCTATCAATATATTTTCCGCTGCGACCATTTTGTGGATCTGCTCGATTGGGGGAAGATATGATGTGGAAAAAAGAGAATCGCTCATTGGTCGGGGATTTTAATGCGACCTGTTGATCATACTGGCGCTGAAACCGGCTCCGAATCCATTGTCGATATTTACCACCGTAACTCCCGCCGAGCAACTCGTGAGCATCGCGAGCAGAGCGGATATACCGCCAAAGTTGGCTCCGTAACCGATACTTGTGGGAACAGCTATTACGGGAACATCTACAAGACCGCCAATCACGCTGGCCAGTGCTCCTTCCATTCCGGCGATCACTACCAATACCTTACATTTTCGAATATCTTCCAGTTTGTCGAATAATCTATGGATTCCGGACACACCGGCATCATAAATCCTTATAACGTCGTTTCCAAGTAGTTCTGCGGTTACGGCGGCCTCTTCGGCGACAGGTATATCGGAAGTCCCGGCGGTAATTACCCCTATGGTTGTAGAGGGTTTCTCAATGGTCCTGTTTTTTATGGAGATTATTTTCGCTGTTTCGAAATAAACCGCTTTTGGCAAGATTTCGGATACTGAACCAAACATTTCCTCTGTTGCCCTGGTGCCGATAATGTTGTTTTCGGAACAGGACATATGGAGGAAAATATTTTTGATCTGTTCTATAGTTTTTCCGGCGCAATAAATTATCTCGGGATAGCCTGTTCTCAGCTCCCTTTGATGGTCGATTTTGGCGAAACCAAGATCGGCATACGGGAAGTTTTTTAAGATTTCAACCACAGATTCGACACTCCTCGAGCCCTGTTTCACCTCTTCCAATATTTTTTTTAGCTCCTTATTGTTCATTGTTCGTTTCTTTTGTTTCAACGGTTGGGATATCCATGCTTCCGGTCCGGTAACCCTCCATGTCCAATGTCACGAAAGTAAAGCCAATCTCCTTGATTTTTTTCGCTATCGCCTCCCTTTCCGGATCTGAGATCATTTTTTTCAGGTAATCAGGGGCAGATTCAATCCTGGCAATATTGCCATGCATCCTTACCCTTGAACCCGGGTATCCGCGGTCGAAAAGAACGGTTTCAGCTTTTTCTATCATCCTCAACATATTGCTGGTTACCTTGGTATCGTGGGGGATTCTCGTTAAAAGACAACTCATTGCCGGTTTGTCCCAAAACAATAAATTCGCTTCTCCAGCGTGTCTTCTTATATCTTCTTTTGTCATGCCCGCTTCAGCGAGTGGACTTGTCACATTAAACTCTTTTAACGCCCTGATGCCCGGTCTCGCTTCCAAAAGATCATCCGCATTGGTGCCATCGAATACCTTTGCGTAGCCATTACTTTCAGCGAATTCCAATATATTCCCGAAAATTGTTTTTTTGCAATAATAACATCTATCGGCCTGGTTGTATTTGATCTTCTCAGGGATTGGTATCTCAATGATATGGTGATCTATGGAGTGAAGTCGGGCGAATTCCATGGCCTCTTCGGTCTCTCGGGACGACATATAGGGTGTTTTGACCGTTAACGCCGCAATGTTGTCTCCAGATATGTAATTTGCCCTGTAAAGCAGGAATGAACTGTCAACGCCACCGGAAAAGGCGATCACCGTTTTCCCCGGTTTTCCCAGCAACGAGTCCAATTTTGAAAGCTTGTTTTTGAACACCATGGCTTACCTTTTTATATATGACAAGATTTTGTCATATACGGTTTTTAATGGCAATCCCTTTTCTTTGGCTATTTTCCCGCAATCCTCGTATTCCGGTTTTTCGGTAACCAACCGATCTCCCAAAAAAGATCTCTTTATGGTGACACTCCCCAATGGTGTGTCCACTTTCTCGAACTTTCTGGTCAATGTCTCTTTTTTGAAAGGAAAAACTCTTATGCCCAATGTGGTTGTCTCCACAAAAAGAATCTCCTTGAGAGATTTTTCTTTTTCCAGGGGACAAATTACACTCAAAAGGGTGGAGGGCCTTCCTTTTTTCATCATGATGTTGGAGCAATAGACATCAGAAGCCCCCGCCTCGAAAAGAAGTTCAGAGACATATCCGTACCATTCAGGGTTCATATCGTCGATATTACACTCCATCAGAACAGCGTCGTGTCCCGATGATGGTTTTTCGGATTCACCTAAAAACAGTCGCAAAATATTTGGTCTATCAGGGTGGTCCTTTTGGCCTATTCCATATCCACACCTCTCTATTTTCATCGAGATCGGCATGCCATAACTATCCCCAAGGGCGGCGACAATAGCGGCACCGGTGGGTGTTGTGGCCTCAAAGTCGACCCCATCTTTGGAGACAACCATCCCTCTTATGATTTCGGCTGTAGCCGGCGCGGGAACAGGCAGACAACCATGCGCGCATTTCACGGTTCCTCCGCCTAACTCGACATTTGAGACATGCACTTCATCAACATCCAGGAAATTGTGGCAGATAGCGGCACCCACAATGTCGATTATGGAATCGACAGCTCCCACCTCGTGGAAGTGTATCTTTTCAACCGGCACGTCATGAACCTTCGCTTCGGCAAGAGCCACTTTAGCGAATATTTTTTTACTCAAGAGTTTGTCTTCCGTTTTAAGGCCAGATTCATCGATTATCTTTTCAATATCGCTCAAATGTCTGTGGATATGCTCGTGCCTGGTCTGTTTAACAGTTGCTTTTGTGCCTGAAATACCATGTCTCTGGTCTTTTTCCAGGATCAGTTCCCAACCCTCCAATCCAAGGCTGTTCAGTTGGTTCAAAAGGTACTCCTTATCAACCCCCAAATCGATCATGGCTCCCAGGTTCATATCGCCGCTAATGCCGGAAAAACAGTCGTAGTACAATATTTTCATCCTTTAATATATTTTATTATCCCTCTTGGTTTAATATTTTCCTTTGGATCAATCTTGGAAAAATGTATATCGGCTTCATGCTAAGCTCTTGCATGACAAAAATAGCAATATCCGATAACAATACCCCCGGATACCCGAAATCTAATTATTTCAATAAAATTTCATAACTTTGTGTTGCTAATAATTGGCAGGTAAATAAATGGACAGAAGAGATTTTTTGAAAAAACTCTCGGTTGCCGGGGTGGCGACCAGTTCTGTCATTGCTTTTGGATCCGCGATAGATTCGCCCGGAGCTGTTTCCTACTCTTCAAAGTATGATTTGATTGCATTGATGGGAGGGGAACCGGATACTATGTTCGATCTGGGGATTCAACAGTATGGTGGCATGGAGACATTCGTGGCGAAAGGGCAGAAAGTTCTGGTTAAACCCGATATCGGATGGAACGTAGCTCCTGAAATGGCCGCCAACACAAACCCTTTACTTGTTAAGAGAATAGTTGAACATTGTATTGAGGCAGGGGCGAAAGAGGTTTATGTTTTTGATCACTCATACGATAACTGGTCAGATTGTTACAGTAAATCTGGCATTGAAAAGGCGGTCAAGGATGCCGGGGGAAAGATAGTTCCCGCCAATACGGAAAAATATTACGAAAGTGTCGAAATCGCGGGCGGAGTTAAACTCAAATCGGTAAAGGTACACCAGTTGCTTCTTGAAGCGGATGCCTTTATTAATGTGCCTGTATTGAAAAATCACGGCACCACTCTAATGTCCGCCGCACTGCAGAATATGATGGGAGTTGTATGGGATCGCGATTATTGGTACGCTAACGACATAAACCAGTGTATCGCTGATTATGCTTTGTACCAGAAAAAACCGACGTTAAACATTGTGGATTGTTACAATGTTATAGTAAAAAATGGTCCCCGCGGTATTTCAAAAGATGATCTGGTGTTGATGAGGTCGCAGATATTCTCTACCGACTGGGTCGCGGCCGACTCTGCCAGCGCCCTGATGTTGGGTTTGGAACCTAAGGCTGTTGCCTATATTCCTATTGCCCATGATATGGGCGTTGGCAACATGAACCTTGATACGCTCGAGATTAACAGGATAAAATTGTAGACTTAATGAAACGGAGCTTACTTAAGTTAATTCGCACTATATTTTCCGGAATTGTTATTATATGTTTTTTGCTGATATTCATTGACTTAAAGCATCTTATTCCGGAAAGATGGACAGCAATGCTGCTTTCTATCCAGTTTGTTCCCTCAATAATCAAATATTTTGATGTCGGCACTTTACTTTCAGCCTCCTTTTTGATCGTGTTGCTGTTGACGTTCGTAACAGGCAGAACCTATTGTTCTTTTTTATGTCCGCTTGGCATTGTTCAGGATATCAATAGTAGGATAGGAGGAAGATTTAAGAGGAAATTCAAGCGTTTCGGTTATAGGAAACCCAATACTATCTTACGATATGCCATTCTCGCCGCTTTACTGATAATGACTGTTTTTTCGGGTGGTTATTTGCTGACACTGCTTGATCCTTACAGTATTTTCGGAAGAGGGATGTTGTACTTTATCCATCCGCTCGTATCTATTTTCAACAATTTTTTGGCCTCAATTCTCGAGAAATTTGATATTTATAGCGTGGCGAGGATCAAATTGACAGGATTTCCTTTGCCTACATATATTGTTCCGGGACTGTTTTTTCTTCTAATCGGCATAATGTCGTTTATGAAGGGAAGATTGTATTGCAATACTGTTTGTCCCGTTGGAACCTTTTTGGGCCTGATAGCCAAGATTTCCATTTTCAGGGTCAAATTTGATAAGTCAAAGTGTATAAAGTGCGGAAGATGCGCGGTCTCCTGTAAATCTTCTTGTATCGAATTTATGAAGAATGAGGTGGATCTCTCCAGATGCGTGAATTGTTTCGATTGCATAAAGACCTGTCCCGAAAAAGCTATCTCATATTGTTTGTTGAGCTTAAAGAGAGATGAACCGTTATCGAAAGAGAACGAAAGAGGAAGTGATGAAGATATTAGTAGACGAAAGTTTATTGCCGGTTCAATAGCTTTAGCGGTCGGTGTTCCCTCTGTCACAATTGCCCAGGAAGCGAATGTTGTTTCAACTAAAGCGTCAACTGTCAGGGAAGAGAGGAACAATCCCGTAACT
>DUOU01000104.1 GCA_012838685.1 Bacteroidota bacterium
CAGTAACATTTGGTGATAATTTAACAATCATTTTTTTGGAACAAACCGATCTAACTTCCCTTATCACTGTTCGGGCAGAATCGACGTTGGTACCAAAGATCATACCCCCGCTTTTAACGTTTGGACATGATATATTGAGCTCAATCGCGGGAATTTTATCGAGTCTGTTGATTCTATCGGTAAGGGCAACATAATCTTCAACGGTGTTTCCATTTACATTTACAATAACATTCGTATCATAACCGGCCACCTTTGGATATATCTCATTCTCAAAATAGTCGATACCTCTGTTTTGCAGACCAACGGAATTCAACATTCCTGAAGGAGTTTCCGCCATCCGGGGATACCTGTTGCCCTCTCGGTGCTCCAATGTAGTCCCTTTAAGGATTATACCCCCAAGAGCGGAAACATCAAAAAAATCGTCGTATTCAGTCCCATAACCGAATGTTCCGGATGCGGTCAGAACAGGATTCTTAAATGATAAGTCCCCTATATTGAATCCAAGATTTACCATTTCAGTTGATTTATATTGAATACCGGACCTTCCGTGCATGTACATACATTTCCCCTGACCGTGTCAACAACACAACAGAGACATGCCCCTATACCGCAACCCATCAAATTTTCAAGAGATACTTCACATTTAATACCTTTCTCCCCGCAAATCCCGGCAACTGCTCTCATCATAGGCTCGGGACCGCAGCAATAGGAAATATCGTATATTCCGGAATTAAACACCGGATGATCGGTAACATAACCCTTTACACCAAGAGATCCATCCTCGGTTGTAACAAACACTTTGCCTACTTCAATGAACTGTTCATATTTAATAACACTCTTGATGTTCCTGAACCCAAGCAAAATATCCGGTTTAAACCCCTTGTTCGTCAAAACTTTAGCCATAAAAAATATTGGGGCGACCCCCACCCCTCCACCGATCAATAAGGGCTTTTGGGCATCAACGGGCATGCTAAAACTGTTTCCCAATGGATAAATTACGTCAACCATTGACCCTTTAACGACCCGGGAAATAGCCTTAGTTCCTTCTCCCACAACCTGAATAAGAAGCGAGAAGTTATTCTCGGCATAATCAACATCATGAACAGAAAACGGTCGGCGTAAAAAAACCATTCCACTTTCAACCTTTACCTGAACGAATTGTCCCGGCAACATTGGCGGCAACTGGTTTTTGCTGCCAAGTACTATCATAAAAACATCATCATTGATACGTTTGTTCTCCAGTACTTTCAGTAACTCCTGTCGCTTCATCAATAGTTATTTATATACTATTCAATAATTTTAATTAGGAGCCATAAAATTACTTTATTTTTTTATATACTGGATGAAAAGAGACCAAATTGACGGTAATATTGATATCATTTTAAGTTGAAAACCTTGAAACTATTGTCATTATAAAACCAGACAATTTTTTCAACATGTGGCTTGCCACCTGTATCTTCAGTATCGGTGGCCAAATTGTCAACAATAGATTTATTAGTAGGATCCGATTCCATTTTTGAAAGGTCATTATCTTCCGACGAAGCGTGATGCTCAGTGGTTTCTATTGAATCCCTATCCACTTGTTCCTTTGGTTCATTAATGTCGAACAATGTAGGCCCTACTTCATCCTTGTACATTTTACCTTTTCCGAACAATAACCACTCAATTGATATAAAATCATATCTATTCAACATTTTAAGAACAAAATCCAGACTTGGATTGTTTCTTCCGGATATTATATGTGATATACTCGATGGTTGTACACCGATCTCTTCCGCGAATTGGAGAGATGTTTTGTTCTCAGTCCTTAAAAAAGCCGCTATCCTATCTTTCATAGTACATTGTTTTTTCAATATTTTGGAGATAGGCGCAAATCCAATATTTATTCGATCAATTACCTATCAATAGCCAATAAACAAGCAATTATTTATTGCGCCACACTTATTTACAAATGTAATAACAATATTATTTACATTTGTATTTATTGGTGAATTACATTTGTAAATAATTGTATGCCACAATTATTAGGCAATGTTTTCTGCTTGATATAAAGTGCTGTCTATCTGTGTTTTAAAATTAA
>DUOU01000105.1 GCA_012838685.1 Bacteroidota bacterium
ATCAGCACAGGTACATTCTTTTTTATTATCCCGGCCTTTTCAAATGCGATTTTTTTACAAGTGTCGCCCAGTAAGTTGGTATGTTCCAGGCCAATATTGGTTATAACCGATAATAGAGGAACTATGATGTTGGTAGAGTCGAGCCGGCCCCCAAGACCTGTCTCAACAACTGCGACCTCAACATCGTTACGTGCGAACCAGTCGAACGCCATCGCCGTGGATAGCTCAAAGAAGGATGGCTTCAGTGTCGTTATTATTTCGGTATGGTCAGCCACAAAAGCCACTACAGCCTCTTCGGTTATCATTTCACCGTTGATCCTTATCCTTTCCCTGAAATCTTTTATATGGGGTGATGTAAAAAGGGCTGTTTTAATTCCCGCCTCCTGCAATATAGAAGCTAACATATGTGATACTGACCCCTTTCCGTTCGTTCCGGCAATATGGATAGTTTTAAATCTTTCATGGGGATGTTTGAAATAATCATCCAATATTATTGTATTGTAAAGGTTTGCCTTATATGCTGCCTGCCCAATCCTGTGATATACAGGAAGAGATTTATAAAGAAAATCTATTGTTTGGTTATAGTTCATCTGTGGAATTACCGGTAAAAACAGTGCAAAAGTAACGGTTTACGGCAAATGAACGCTAAACAGCTCCCTTTTTGGTTGCATATCCAGTGACCTGAAAGCAGATAAATAACCGACCAGAGTTCCGCAAAAAGCCATTATTTTGTTACACTTTGGTTACTATCACATATTAAACGGAAATTATCGTTATTTTTGTTGATCATTGCCGTTAATTCCTCAAATTACGATGAAGAAGAAGAAAAAAAACAATAAAAAGATATTTATTCTGGATACAAATGTGTTATTGCACGACTATAAGTGTATCTACAATTTTGAGGAGAACGATGTCATCATTCCCATTGTTGTCCTGGAAGAGCTCGACAAATTCAAAAAGGGAAACGACATGATCAACTTCCATGCGAGGGAATTTACAAGGGAACTTGACAAGTTGTCTGGCGATATGTTGCTGACCACGAACATAGCACTTGGTAAAAACCGTGGAAACCTCTATATAGAGACCGGCAGAAATTTCTCGGAGAAGGTCAGCCAATCCTTTCCCGAGATGACGGCGGATCACAGGATACTGGCTATCGCCGACCATGTATGCGCCAACAATACCGACAAAACGGTTGTTCTGATTACCAAGGATATCAACCTGAGGATGAAGGCCAAATCGCTCGGCATAATGGCCCAGGATTATGAAAATGACAAGGTGGCGAACATTGATGATATCTATAATGATATCCAGATACTTGAAGATATTGATCCACAGCTTATAAATAAACTGTATGAGATACCTGAAGGTATCGAAAGCGGCGAGTTCAATCTTCCGGGCACGCTGAAAGGTCACCGTTATTACATAATGAAGAACGCCGGTTCAAGCGCCCTGGCCCACTATGATCCTGTTTCCAAAATTGTCAGCAGGGTAATAAAGCAGACAACTTACGGCATAGATCCCCGAAATGCTGAACAGACTTTTGCGTTGGACGCTTTGCTGAACCCCGATATACAATTGGTTTCGCTTACAGGGAAGGCGGGAACCGGGAAAACACTGCTGGCTCTTGCCGCCGCGCTTTCACAACACAAACGATACAAACAGATATTCCTGGCGCGACCAATTGTACCGCTCGCCAATAGGGATCTCGGGTATCTGCCGGGCGACGTAAAAGAGAAGATAGATCCTTATATGCAGCCGTTATACGACAACCTGACGGTCATAAAACATAAGTTCAGCCATCAGAACCCCGACTTCCTGAGGATAAACGATATGATGAAGGATGATAAACTGGTGATAACCC
>DUOU01000012.1 GCA_012838685.1 Bacteroidota bacterium
CCGTTTTCCTCGACAAAGAGATATCTTGTATTTGTACCCTCCTGCATCAAAACAACATTTGAAGGGACGGCAAAGGCCTCTTCAGTGCCAAGATCCATGGAAATTCTGGCAAACATTCCCGGTCGCAATAACATCTCCTTGTTCGCAACCTCAATTTCTACGGGAAATGTTCTGGTTATCGGATCCACTGTGGGGTAAACCAATGAGACCTTGCCTTCAAAAACTTTATCGCTATAGACATCCAATGCCACATCAGCCTTCATACCTGCCTTTACAAGGGGAAGGTATTGCTCGGAAATGCTGACCTTGACCTTCGCGGGATCTATCCTCATCAGAGTCACGATAGCGGCCTTTCCGCCACTGGCTACGGAGGGAGCACCTGAGTAGAGCTCGCCGTTCTCATAATATCTGCCGGTAATTATGCCGTCAAAGGGGGCAGACATCAGTGTGTTTTCTTCCATATAATCGACACTCGATTTGGCAATATCATATTGAACCTTCATCTGGTCATATTGCTGTTTCTGAACGCTGCCCGTCATCAGCAATGTGTCTAACCTGGCCAAGTCCCTGGCAAGCGACGCCAACTGTATCTTCTGTTGGTTCAGTGTGGTGCGATCCATCAAAAAGAGTTCTTTGCCCCTTTTTACCTTGTCTCCCACCTCCACATAAATATTATCTATCCTGCCTGGTGAGGCCGGGGCGACCTGCAACTCTTCATATGCGAGTATATTGGCGGTATAATTGACTGTCCGGGAAATTACCCTTTTATCCAGTGATAGTACTTTTACCGGAGAAACAGTGGTTTCACCGGTTGCTGTATTATCAGCGGTCTTACTGCCACAAGAAGCCAATATTGCTCCCACCAACAAAATACCGGAAAATAAATGTAAATGTCTCATATCTGTAATTTACTGTTTTTCAATAAGAAATTTTATTGTGTTTTTACTATAGTTCATTCAATAATTTATCAAGAGCCAGTTTTGACTGAAGGAGTGTCAACAAAGCGGAAACGTAATTGCTTTCCGCCGTAAGGTATTGGTTGTTGGCCTGCGCCAGATCCAAACTGGAAGCCATTCCCTGTTTAAATTTGTTCTCTACGCTCTTGTATACCTTTTCCGCCACATCGATGTTATTCTTCTGGGATCTGTATTGGATGTCGGCGTTCATCAGATTGAACCGAAGCTGCTTTTCCTGGATCAGAAGCTGATCCGAAACCTGTTCCTTTGTGTTCCTGGCCTTGTCCAATTCGATTTTGGCTTTCTGTATCTTGGAATAGCGTTGGCCGCTGGCGAAAATTGGAATATTAAGCGACAGGCCCGCCATCGAATTCTGAAACCATCTGAGGTCCGAAACCTTGTCGCCCATACCACTCGTACCATAATTGTAGAATCCCGCCAAAGTGGGCAATACCGATGCCTTTTGTGATTTAAGGGAGAGCTCCGATAATTTCTCCTGGCCCTCAATCAATTTAAAACTCACATTCTGTGTGACATCAAAATTACGCGACAGCAGCAGATCTACATCAACCTCCGAAAGTATGGATTCAAGATCCTGTGTAAGAGTTATATCTACATCGGGACCGACACCCAATTGAAATCTAAGAAGATTGTAGTTGAGCTCTATTGAGGTAAGAAGCGATGTCCTGGAGTTTTCAACCAACACTATGCTGGTAGACATTTGATCTACATCCGTCTCTTCAACCATTCCAATCTGGTACATCGCTTTCGTGGAGTTGAGCATTTCATTCATATTGGAAAGATTGCCCTCCAGTATCTCAAGCGACCTCTCAGATACCAAAATAAGGTAATAGGTAGATGTGACCATCTCTTTGATGTCCAACTCCGATTTTGAAAGATTATGTTCGTTCAGGGTTCTGGCCATCTTGGCCGTTTCCAATCCCACAATCAATGGGGCGTTGAAAATAACCAATGAAGCCTGGATCGATCCGCTGGAGTTGAACTTCGACCCGAATGATACAGGAAATTTCTCATCGGGATCAGCGGTTGGATCGAACATTTTTGCCGGCAGAAGAGTGGTGGTAAGCTTAAGGTTGTCACTAAAAGAGCCCGATGCGTTGACAGCCGGCAACATGGATGATATTATCTCCCACATAGCCATACGAGAGGCTTCAACATCATATCTGGCCGATTGAACGCCCAAGTTGTTCTCCACAGCGTAATCCCGGGCATCTTGTAGGGATAAACTCATGCTCAACGGGGCATCCTGGGCATGACCGGTCAAAAAAAACAGACCAAAAACAAACAGGATTGACAAAACAGCTCTCTTCATTTTTATAAAATTTATTTTAAAAAACATAATATGCGGGTTTTCACGGACAACAGACAACCAAATAGTGAAATAGATTCCATAATCTCATGAAAAACTATTTTGCGTTGAATTTTTATGCAACCGCTGGTCATTGGCCCGCAAAAATAGCAATTATGTCTCCTTAACCATATTAAATTTTTGTTAATATATTAATCCTCAGATAAAAAAGAATACGCAAATTTAAGTCAATGAACCTAAAAAATTGACAAGTATCGACAAATAGCGCAATTTCAACGATGGAACAATATTTTTTATCGTTAAATGTGTGTACGGTTTTTCAATACATACGAATATTTTACCTTTACAGATCAAAATATTGAAAAATGGAACTAAATAAAAGAATAGAAACATTCGCAAAACTTGGAGAGATATTGCGCGACACAGGTCGCGGCATAAAAAACAACTATAATGGGGAGTTGCTAGCGATAGTCGAACAATCTCATTTCAAGAACGGTTGGTTTACACCTGATAATGTCAGAAAATCTATCTCCTCAATTGCCGGTACACTAACCATGGAGAACCTCAATAAATGGATGTCGGTTTACCCGATTGTTGAAACGACAAGAGTAAAGAATATCGGTGTAATAATGGCAGGCAACATACCTTTGGTGGGCTTTCACGACTTTTTATCGGTATTGATAACTGGAAACCGCATAATGGCGAAAAGAAGCTCGAAAGATGCTGATCTTATTACGGCGATCGCCAAGATACTGGGAACCATTGAATCTTCATTCAGCGATTATATTGAGTTTGTTGATGGAAAACTGGCAGGATTCGATGCCATAATAGCTACGGGCAGCGATAATAGTTCAAGGTATTTCGAGTACTATTTCAGCAAATACGATAACATTATCAGGAAAAACAGGAACAGTATAGCGATACTGGACGGAAGCGAGGACAAAAACGAGCTGAAATTGCTCGGAGAGGATATTTTCAGCTATTTCGGACTTGGCTGCAGGAGTATCTCAAAGATTTACATTCCCAAGGGTTATGATATTATGGTCGCCGTGAACGAGTGGGATGACTATTCAGAAATAATAAACCATTCAAAATATGCCAACAACTATGACTACAACAAAGCGATCTATCTGGTCAATAAAGAAGAATTTATTGACACCGGGTTCATGTTGATCAAAAGGGAAAAAGCCATATCATCGCCTGTATCGGTTCTATATTTTGAAGAATATGACTCAACCGATTCCCTCAATAATGTGATTTTATCAAACCTGGATAGGCTTCAATCTGTCACCGGCCATGGCCACTTACCGTTTGGGAAAGCGCAAAACCCTGACCTGTGGGATTATGCGGATGGCGTGGATACCATTGATTTTATCCTAAAAATTAATTTACCAAATGTATAGTAAAATAAAAAAATAGTATCTTGCGCAGGTCGAATAAAATTAATTATGGTCTTAAAATTTGTAATGCTTTTGGATGAGGATGAGTCTTTTGTAAGGGAATTTGAGTTCCTTGACTCACACACATTATTGGATTTTCACTATGCTATCCAAGATGAACTGGAGTTTGACAGGTCTCAGTTGGCCTCTTTTTTTATGACCTCAGATAATTGGGAGAAAGAGGAAGAGTTCACCCTGTTCGATATGGGAGCAAATTCCGCCACTATGGATGAGACGTTGATTGACGATGTAATTATCAGAAAGAACCAGAAATTGCTTTACGTATTCGATTATTTCAATGACAGGGCTCTCTTTATAGAATACACCGGTGAAGCCGAGGAAGACGAAGACACTGAATATCCTGTTTGTACGGGAGGCAAGGGCGAAGCTCCGAAACAGATATTTTTTGGAAGCAGGACAAAAAAGAGATACAACAACATTTCGGTATCAGACTACGACTTTGATGTTGATGAAGTAGAAGTTCCGGATGTCGATGGCCTGTTCCTCAACGAGGAGGACGAAGACTCAATGTCAGATTATAACGATGAAGAGGTAGATGATATCTCTATTGATGATATAATTGATGACGAGGAAGAAGAGTAGCCAGAGTGGCTTAAATCCCCTATGAAAAATATTTTGATAACAGTTGTTGGTCCTACCGGCACAGGTAAGACCGATTACTCTATTTTGTTGGCAAAACACTTTGGTTGCGAGATAATATCAGCTGACTCCAGACAATTTTTCAAAGGATTGAACATAGGGGTAGCTTCTCCCTCCACGTCCCAACTAAACGAAGTGCCACATCATTTCGTAGGTTTTCTTCCACTTGAGGAGTATTACAGCGCGAGCCTGTTCGAAAGGGATGCCCTCGCTCTCTTAAAGAACCTTTTCGAGAAAAAAAACATTGTAATCCTAACGGGAGGATCCACTTTATATGTGGATGCCGTATGCAATGGTATGGACGACATTCCGGATATTGACCCAAAAATCAGGAAGAAATATATCGCTAAATACAAAAATGAGGGTATCGAGGGGCTGAGAACCGCTCTGAAACTTTTGGATCCGGTCCATTACAGGAAAGTTGACCTAAAAAATCATAGACGAATCATTAGGGCTTTGGAAATATGCGATGCTACAGGAAAACCCTATTCCTCTTTTCTCACAGGCAAAAAAAAACAGAGAGAGTTCAATATATTAAAGGTAGGGATAAGGCGACCAAGGAAAGAGTTGTATGATAGGATCGACAAGAGAGTAGATAAGATGATAGCGGATGGACTGGAACAGGAGGTAAAAAACTTATTGCCTTTTCGTGGCAACAACTCTTTGGATACTGTGGGATACAAGGAGTTTTTTGGTTTTTTTGATGGTCAATACAATATCTCCGAAACCATAGAGCTGATCAAAAGAAACAGCCGCCGTTACGCCAAGCGCCAAATGACATGGTGGAGTCGGGATAACCAGATCAATTGGTTCGACACAGATGGAGACAGCGATATTATTACTTTCACGGAAAATCTTCTTGACAAGGAGTTATAACCGATTCGAAAAATCTTAACAACTACCCCTTAAGCATTTTAATTGTTTTCCTGGGATTATCCGAGTTAAATACAGAGTTGCCGGCGACCAAAGCATTGGCTCCGGCATCTGTCAGTAATTTGACATTATCCAGGTTAACTCCCCCATCAACCTCTATGATAATATCGTAACCACCTTTATCTATCATAGTTCCAAGTTCGGCAACCTTACCCAGACTATCGGCAATAAAACTCTGTCCTCCAAAGCCGGGATTGACCGACATTATCAATACCATATCAATAAATGGAAGTGTATTTTTCAACAAAGCGACCGGAGTGTGGGGATTAAGGGCCACCCCGGCTTTCATTCCCAGATCACGAATGGCCGCGACCGTTCTGTTAAGATGGTTGCAGGCCTCATACTGAACGGTAAGAATGTCCGCCCCCGCTTCGCGAAAACTCTTCAAATATTTGTCAGGTTCAATGATCATCAGATGCACATCTAACGGTTTTTTTGTCAGTTCCCTTACTTTTTTCACAACGGGCAATCCAAAGGAGAGATTTGGAACGAACACTCCGTCCATGATATCGCAATGGATCCAATCAGCTTCGCTTTCGTTCAGCATTTCGATATCTTTGGCCAGATTCCCAAAGTCGGCCGATAAAATTGATGGGGATATAATAATGCTCATTGTAAGAAATAATTATCCAAGATATGATTTAAGTATACGGCAACGTGTTGTAAACTGTATTCTCTTGAGGGCCTTTCCTTTTATCTGCCTGACCCTCTCACGGGTTATATTGAGTTCCTCCCCTATCTCCTCCAGGGAGTAGGGTTGTTCCACGCCAATACCGAAATACATTTTTAATATTTTGGCCTCACGGGCGGGAATTGTGCTCAAAGCCCTCTCCACTTCGAAAGCCAGTGACTCGTTGATAAGCTTTTTATCGGGACTGGGAGTATCCACGTTTGGCAGAATATCGCACATTGTGTTCTCCTCTTCCTGGTTGATCGGCAGATCCAGGCTCAGTGTCCTGTTTCCCGCCTTGACAATATCGTTTACATCGTCATAAAACATCTCCAGCGCATCAGCGACCTCATCAGGCGAGGGCTCCCTTTCAAATTCTTGTTCCAGTTTTGAGAATGCCCTGTTTATCTTGCTTATAGAACCAATTTTGTTCAGAGGTAACCTGACGATTCTCGATTGCTCGGCAATTGCCTGGAGAATGGACTGTCTTATCCACCAGACAGCGTATGAGATAAACTTGAAGCCGCGGGTCTCATCAAACCGTTTCGCGGCTTTTATCAAACCAATATTCCCCTCATTGATAAGGTCGGATAAAGTAAGTCCATAGTTAAGGTATTGCTTGGCGACAGAAACAACAAAACGGAGGTTGGCTTCTACCAGTTTTGACAAAGCCTCCTCATCCCCGTTCCTGATTTTTTTGGACAGAACAACCTCCTCCTCGGCAGAGATCAAATCGACCCGATTAATCTCCTGAAGGTACTTATCGAGAGATTGGGAATCTCTATTGGTAAGCTGTTTTGTGATTTTTAGCTGTCGCATTTCAACCCGCCGGCTTTGTTCCAAAATTCCATTCAATTTTAGCCATAAAATGCAACTATTACAAAAAATCGATCACTTTTGTTGAAAATAATATTGAAGTGAATTTATACGCCCCTGAACCTTGTACACAACATCCTGGTTATATGTTTGTTGCGTGTTTTAAATAAGTTTATGCCAATTTTTTTATTGTTTTTAACCTCTAATCTGATCTTTTTTGATTATCATTGCACCGGTTATTAAGCCGTTGATTAGAGCAACGGGCAAAACCGGGGAATTTCAAGATCCGGTCTATTTCCACAAAATCAGATTCAACTAAGCAAATCTTACTTTATCATTTTAACATATGTACGATATTCTCGAGCTAAGTAAAAAGCTTCTCCCTGAATTAAAAGAGATAGCTAAAGGACTTAATATCAAAAAAATTGATTCCTTAAAAAAACAAGATCTTATTTATAAGATACTTGATCAGCAAGCAATAGAGTCAACAGGAAACCTGGGAAGTTCCAAGAAATCCTCCTTGAGCGCGCAGCCAACCCAAAACAAATTCAGGCAGAATAAAGGCCAGGATCAGAAGAACAACAAGCCCCAGCAAAAAAACAAGGACAGTAAGGAGTCCTCAACACCTGAGCAAAGAAGACAACAAGTACAGGAAAAACCGGCTCAGGAACAAAAAATTTCTGAGAAAAAAAGTGTCCAGAAGGCCGTGGAATCAAAGCCAACAGACTCCCAGGAGAGAAAAGAGGACCAAAAAACAACTCATGGAAGTGAAAGGGTCGGTCACAATCAGGACAACGGTCAGGAGAGAAGAGGGAAAAGACCGAGAACCGGTCAGCATAACCAGCAAAGAAAACCTGAATCGGTAATATCTGTCTCACCTTCAACAAATCAGTCAAAGGATAATTTAAACGGACAGGAAAAACAGCAAAATGGTGAATCAAAAGCCGGATCCCCAACATCTTTGGAAAACAAGGCATCTGGCGGCCAACGCAAAGATAAGAAAGGAGCATCTGAGACCCTGCCCGAAAAACAGCAAAACGGCCATACAGGTCCAGCAAACGAGAATGTCGCGGATGTCAGCGAAAAAATTGAGACAACCGCGCAAGAACCAAAACAATCTAAAAAAGAAAAAGAGGAGGTTAAGGAGAGGTTTTTTGAGTTTGAGGGAATAATATCAAACAGTGGTGTTCTTGAGATAATGCCAGATGGTTACGGATTTCTGAGGTCAGCGGATTACAATTATCTTAGTTCTCCCGACGATATTTATGTATCACAGAACCAAATAAAGAATTTCGGATTAAAAACGGGAGATACCGTTAAAGGTACTATTCGTCCCCCAAAAGATGGTGAAAAGTATTTTCCTTTGATAAAAGTTGAGGAGATCAACGGGAGAAGTCCCGATTTTATTCGCGACAGGGTGCCTTTTGACTTTCTCACGCCCCTATTCCCCGAAGAAAAATTCAAATTGTGCCAACCTGGCGAAGGGAGTTTGTCGGTTAGGGTAATCGATATGTTCACCCCAATAGGAAAAGGTCAGCGCGGCCTTATCGTGGCACAGCCAAAAACAGGTAAAACCATACTTCTGCAGGAGATAGCCAACGCCATCGCAAAGTACCATCCCGAGGTATACCTGATGATCCTTTTGATTGATGAAAGACCCGAAGAGGTAACCGATATGGCAAGAAACGTAAACGCCGAGGTTATCGCCTCCACTTTTGATGAGCCTGCCGAAAGACATTGTCGTGTCGCCAACATTGTTCTGGAAAAAGCAAAAAGATTGGTGGAATGTGGTCACGACGTGGTTATATTGTTAGACTCGATCACACGGTTGGCCCGCGCATTCAATACAACAGCCCCGGCATCCGGGAAAGTATTGTCCGGTGGTGTAGACTCCAATGCTTTGCATAAGCCGAAAAGGTTCTTCGGCGCGGCCAGAAACATTGAAGATGGTGGATCACTTACCATCCTCGCCACAGCACTTACGGAAACAGGGTCGAAAATGGACGACGTGATTTTTGAGGAGTTCAAGGGCACGGGCAATATGGAGTTGCAACTCGACAGAAAATTATCTAACCGCAGAATATTCCCCTCTATCGATATCCCGGCATCATCAACCAGAAGGGAAGATCTTTTGTTGAACAAAAATATGCTCCAGAAAATATGGATATTGAGAAACTATCTGTCGGATATGAACTCGGTTGAAGCGATGGAATTCCTTCGCGACAGGATGATGAAAACAGAGTCCAACGAAGAGTTCCTTATTTCTATGAACAACTATTAGTCTTTTTACAATGTTTTGTTACCTTTACGGTTTCAAAACAGAAAACTGAAATATTTATTTGAACAAGCAAAAAGATTATTATTGCACAAAATATTATCATCTATAAAAGAAAACAGTATAATGGGAACAAAAAAATTCATGACATGCGACGGTAACCAGGCCGCATCACATGTTGCTTACATGTTTAGCGAAGTTGCCGCTATTTATCCAATCACGCCCTCTTCAACGATGGCTGAATATATCGACGAGTGGTCGGCTTTTGGGAGAAAAAACATCTTTGGCGAAATCGTTAAGGTTGTTGAGATGCAATCTGAAGCGGGTGCGGCCGGTGCGGTTCACGGCTCATTGCAGGCGGGCGCGTTGACATCCACCTTTACCGCATCACAGGGTCTGCTTTTGATGATCCCCAATATGTACAAGATATCCGGAGAGTTGCTGCCGGGTGTATTCCATGTCTCCGCACGTTCATTGGCGGCACAGGCTCTTTCAATCTTCGGCGACCATTCGGATGTCATGAGTACAAGACAATCAGGATTCGCGATGATAGCGACCTCTTCAGTCCAGGAAATTATGGATCTTGCCCCGGTCGCGCATCTGGCGGCTATTAAAGGACGTGTTCCCTTCCTCCATTTTTTTGACGGGTTCCGTACATCCCACGAAGTACAGAAGGTTGAGCCGGCCGATCAGGAAGCTCTCGCGAAATTGGTCGATTTAAAGGCGCTCAAGGCATTCCGCGATAATGCTTTGAATCCTGGACGCCCGGTAACAAGGGGTACGGCACAGAACCCCGATATCTATTTCCAGACACGCGAAGCCCAGAACAAATATTACAACGCGATCGTTGATATAGTGGTAGACTATATGAAAAAGATCAGCGGTCTGACAGGAAGGCATTACGCTCCTTTCACATATTACGGCGCCAAAGACGCTACAAACGTGGTTGTCGCCATGGGATCGGTCACGGATACAATTAAGACGGTTGTTGATAAACTTAACAGCGAAGGTAAGAAGGTGGGCATGGTAACCGTGCACCTCTATCGTCCCTTCTCGGTCAAATATTTGGCGGAAATACTCCCTTCAACAGTCAAGAAAATATGTGTTCTTGACCGTACAAAAGAGCCGGGCGCCAATGGAGATCCTCTTTATCTTGATGTTGTTGAGGCTTTCTCCGGTAACCATAGCGAAACTAAAGGTCGGGACCCAATGATCATAGGCGGACGTTACGGACTATCCTCCAAGGATACAACTCCGGCGCAAATGCTTTCAGTGTTCAACAACCTTGATTCAGCCCAGCCTAAAAATCAATTTACAGTCGGTATAACCGATGACGTCACTAATAGGTCTCTACCGCTTTTACCTGACATCACTGTTCTTCCAAAAGGAACTTTCGAAGCCAAATTTTACGGTTTGGGATCAGACGGTACAGTTGGAGCGAATAAAAACTCGATTAAAATCATTGGTGAAAATACCGATAAATACAGTCAGGCTTATTTCGACTACGACAGTAAAAAATCGGGAGGTTATACCTGCTCGCATCTCCGTTTCGGTGACAAGCCTATCCAGGCTCCGTACCTTGTTGGGACACCTGACTTCGTGGCCGTTCATGTTCCAACTTATATCAATAAATATGATTGCCTCAAAGGTCTCAAAAAAGGAGGTACATTCCTTTACAACTCTCCATGGGACGAAGAAGAGACAAAAAAACGGCTGCCCGACAATGTGAAGAAATATCTTGCGGCCAACAATATCAATATGTATATTATTGATGCGACATCTATAGCTGAAGAGATAGGTCTTGGCAACCGTACCAATACTATCCTCCAGAGCGCTTTCTTCAAAATATCGGAAGTTATCCCCTACGATCTGGCAGTAGACCAGATGAAAAAATTCGTCGTCAAATCATATGGACGTAAAGGGGAAAACATAGTAAATATGAACTATAAAGCCATTGATAGGGGCGGTAACGTCACAAAAGTTCAGATACCCTCGGAATGGGCCAATATTCAGGTTCAGAAAGAGACAGATACAAGGGATATCCCCGAATTTATCAAAAATATTGTTGAGCCTATAAACGCCCAAAAAGGTAACGATCTCCCTGTTAGTGCTTTCAACGGTTATGAAGACGGAACCTTCCCCGCTGGTACCACAGAATATGAAAAACGGGGTGTAGCTGTTCATGTTCCACAATGGATTCCTGAAAACTGTATCCAGTGCAACCAATGTTCTTTGGTTTGCCCCCATGCGGCGATTCGTCCGGTTGTTATGACCGAGGAAGAATTCAAAGCGGCTCCGACAGGGATGGATGCCCTGGATATCAAAGTACCGAGGGAATTGGCCGGAATGAAATTCCGCATCCAGGTTTCCGTTCTTGATTGCACCGGTTGCGGTAACTGTGCCGATATCTGTCCTTCCAAAACCAAGGCCCTGGAGATGAAACCATTGGAGAGCCAACTCCAAGAAGCCGAAAAATGGGAATATTCCCAGAAGAAGGTTACATATAAAGACAACCTGATAGATAAATTCGCTACATTCAAAAACAGCCAGTTCGCGCAACCACTGTTCGAATTCTCCGGCGCATGCGCGGGTTGCGGTGAAACACCTTACATTAAGACCATTACCCAACTGTTTGGCGAAAGAATGATGATATCGAACGCAACTGGTTGTTCTTCAATCTATGGCGGTTCGGCACCATCTACTCCATACTGTAAAAATTATCGTTCAGGAAATGGACCTGCCTGGGCAAATTCATTGTTCGAGGACAACGCTGAGTACGGTTTCGGTATGGCTATAGCAGCAAAGAAACTTCGTGACCGCATCGAAAGAATCATGAGGGAAGCCCTTGATACCGATTGCTGCTCCAGTGAACTGAAAGGACTCTTCTCCCAATGGATCGAGAACCGCGAGAACGGCACCGAAAGCCAGAAATTGGCGGAACAGATCATACCTCTTGCCGAGAAATGCGACTGTAGTTACTGCAAGGACATCCTTGATCTGAAAGACAATCTCGTAAAAAAATCACAATGGATATTCGGTGGCGACGGTTGGGCATACGACATCGGTTATGGTGGCCTTGACCATGTTTTGGCCAGCGGCGAAGATGTTAACGTCCTTGTTCTTGATACCGAAGTATATTCAAATACCGGAGGACAATCATCAAAAGCCACTCCTGCCGGCGCAGTAGCGAAATTTGCCACTTCGGGCAAAAAAATACGCAAAAAAGATCTTGGCGTAATGGCACTCTCTTATGGATATGTCTATGTTGCCCAGGTAGCAATGGGTTCAAGCCACTCACAATACTTCAGGGCTATCAAGGAAGCTGAAGCATATCCCGGACCATCATTGATAATCTGCTATTCGCCATGTATCAACCACGGTATCAGAGGTGGTATGGGCAAAACACAAAACCAGGAAAAACTTGCTGTTGAGTGTGGTTACTGGCATCTTTACAGATACAACCCATTGCTGGAAGCGGAAGGAAAAAACCCGTTCACACTCGATTCAAAAGAACCTGATTGGAGTAAATTCCAAGACTTCATCAAATCTGAAATTCGTTACACTTCTCTTATGAAATCGTTCCCGGAAGAGGCAAAAACCTTGTTCAGGGTCTCGGAGGAAAACGCTAAATGGAGATATAACACATACAAAAGATTGGCTGAAGTCGATTTTTCGAAATAAACAATGTTTGTTTTTCTTTATACAAAAGGGAAGGAGCGGCTCCTTCCCTTTTGTTTTATAAACAAACGTTCTTTCCGATAATCGTATCCGATTATTTGATAATTTTGTGCCCATAATTATGGGAAGAATTGTTGGCATAGATTATGGCAGGAAAAGGATAGGCCTGGCAGTAACCGATCCGCTGAAGATTATCGCCACTCCATTGACTACCCTAAATCCCGCCGAATTCGAATCTTTCATGAAAAAGTATATGGATTCGGAAACAGTCGATTGTTTTGTAATAGGTTATCCAAGAGAACTCGACAACTCCCCGAGCGAGTCAGTTAAAGATTTGACACCATTTTTGACACGACTTAAGAGAGTTTTTCCGGAAATCCCGGTTCACAAGGTAGATGAGAGATTTACATCTGTTATCGCCCAAAAGGCCATCATAGAAGGAGGGGTCAAAAAAGAGGCGAGAAAGGAAAAAGGGCTTGTTGACAAAGTAAGCGCCACACTGATTCTCCAGTCATACCTGGAGAACAGTTCTGTTAAGAACAGACTGCGTTAACAATACCCCAAACGAAATATTAACGGTTGAAATTTATTTAAAATGGTTTATCCAATTGTTATATACGGACATCCTATCCTTAGGAAAGTTGCTGAGGATATTGACAAGGATTATCCTGACCTAAATACCTTCATCGATGAAATGTTTGAGACTATGTACGCCTCGGAGGGAGTTGGCCTGGCCTCACCACAGATTGGGAAGTCTATCCGGCTTTTTGTTGTTGACGGTAATCCCGCCGCGGAAGAAGATCCTTCCATGACAGGATTTAAGAAGGTCTTTATAAATCCCAGAATTACAGAACGATCAGGTGAAGTGGTATCAATGACCGAAGGTTGTTTGAGCATCCCGAATATGAGAGAGGAAGTAGACAGGGAATCAAAGATAGTTATAGAGTATTTCGATGAGAACTGGGAATTCCATAAAGAGGTTTACGAAGGATATAGGGCAAGGGTTATTGGACATGAGTACGATCATCTCGATGGAATATTATACGTTGACCGGGTCGGCCCACTAAGAAAGAGATTGATCAAAGGCAAACTAGCGGCCATCTCCAAAGGAAAATTTGAGGTTGACTATAAAACAATATTGCGGGGAGAGAAAATCAGATAACTCCAACAAAAAAAGACAATGAAAGCCTAACAAAGGCAATCAATCCCAACCAGATTATACTCCTTCCTTTTCTTTATTCGAAATGTTTTCTTTAAATTTTTCCCTGTATTTTGGTCTTTATCCCTTCTGGTTGTTTTTCATTTACGCTATCCGAAGATACCTCACCATCCAATAACCTGACAATACGTTTGGCGTGTAGGGCTATATCCTCTTCATGAGTTACAATAATAACAGTATTGCCGTTAGCATGGATAGTGTCAAGAAGATTCATGATATCAATGGAGGTCTTGCTGTCGAGGTTACCGGTAGGCTCATCGGCAATAATTATTGAAGGTTTATTGATAAGCGCTCTCGCAATGGCCACACGCTGACGCTGACCTCCCGAAAGCTCATTCGGTTTGTGGTCCATTCTATCGCTAAGACCCACTGAAGCAAGGGCCTCTTTAGCCAAAACAATCCTCTCCTCCTTCGCGAAACCGGCATAAATCAATGGCAATGCTACGTTCTCAAGTGCCGTATAACGAGCTAAAAGATTGAATGTCTGAAATATAAACCCAATTTCCTTGTTTCGTATCTCCGCCAGACGGTCGTCTTCCATCTTGCTGACATCAACCCCGTTCAACACATAAGAACCCCTGGTTGGGGTATCAAGACAGCCAACAAGGTTCATCAAAGTTGATTTACCTGAACCCGAGGGTCCCATGATGGCTACATATTCTCCTCTCTTTATATCAAGTGAAACAGAAACCAGAGCCTTAACCAAAACCGTACCAACCTGATAATGTTTCGCGATATCGCGAATCTCAATAACGTTTTCGTTCATAACCTTCAAGTTTTTATTTTTCTAAAATATTTTAATATTCTTTATCTTCAATCCTCTTAATCAATATTAATACCTCACTACCACATCCAACTTACCGAGCGACTTCCTGAAAAATATCAACCCCATTCTATAAATATCAATCGTAAGTGTCACATCTACCCTCCTTTTTATCTCTTCCCAGGCCGAAGCCATTCCGGGAGAAAGATATATATCGTCCAAAACTATCACTGTCTCTTCATCAACGTAGTCGGCCAAAAGCCCGACATATCTCAAAACCGCTTCCCTCCTATGGTTACCATCAATAAAGACAAGCGAAGGATTTATTCCGCTTTTTATTATTTCAGGCAGAAGATCATCAAAAGAACCAAAGTGTTGCACTATATTTTCAACTCCGGCGTACAAAAAATTTCTCCCGGCTATCTCTCCAACCGCCTCGCATCCCTCTATTGTATGAACAGTAGATTCACGGGAACCTAACGCCAGATACAAAGTACTTATCCCCAGAGAAGTCCCCAATTCCAATATTGTTTCCTTACCAAATGCCATTGCCAGATTCGATAAAAGAATCCCATACTTTTTTGGCACCGAAGAATATTTTGAGATATCCGAGACTCTCCTTATTTTACCTGCCATCGACAGCGACCCCGACCCAATATCTTCGATCTTTATCCATCTTTTGTCGTTTCGGTTCCTCTTTCGTATTCTTTCAACCATTAA
Organism: Bacteroidota bacterium; assembly: GCA_012838685.1. Lineage (GTDB taxonomy): Bacteria > Bacteroidota > Bacteroidia > Bacteroidales > VadinHA17 > LD21. The sequence goes on from DUOU01000012.1 coordinate 15,460, forward strand.
GACAACATGGGTCTCCGTTTTATTCCTGAAAACCGATCTAATTAAGTCATAAAGAAAGGGGCTGTGTATTCCATGTCCCCTTTTATGACGGGAAAACATCTTATATGTCAAGAATTTATTCAACCTGAACAGGAACATGATCCGTTATTTTTTTTATAAAAACCCAAAAATAACTATTTTCGGCACTTGGGATATAAAAAATATACAGTGAAACCTAGCCGAAGTTTTCTCGACAACGATATTACTTATCTTCCCGGAGTGGGCCCCAAAAGAGCCGAATTGCTGGCCAAAGAACTAAACATAACAACGTTCAGGGATTTACTATATTTTTTTCCTTATAAATATATCGACAAAACAAAATTTTACTCCATATCCGAACTCTCTCCCGAACTGCCTTATATCCAAATTAAGGGCACTATACGGAGTTACTTTTTTGAAGGCCAAGGAACAAGAAAAAGACTTAACGCTGTTTTTACCGATGAAACAGGCTCAATCAGGTTAGTGTGGTTCAAAGGTACAAAATGGATTTCCGGCAACTATCCGACAGGACAAGAATATACCATTTTCGGCAAACCATCGCTTTTCAACGGCATCTTGAACATAGTACATCCCGAGGTTGAAGCCACTTCCAAACAAACAGAAAAATTCGGCTCAACATTGCAAGGACAATACAGTTCAACCGAAAAACTTAAGAATCATTTCATAACATCAAAGGTTATCTTGAAGATGATAAGCAACCTCCTTCAACACCCCGAGTTCAATGTTCAGGAGACGTTGCCCAACTACCTGATATCCAAATATAATCTTCTTTCCCTAAGAGAGGCGTTGAAAGCAATCCATTTCCCGCTCAACAATTCCGAACTGGAGAGAGCGGTATATCGGCTAAAGTTTGAGGAGCTCTTTTATATCCAACTTAATCTTATCAAGTTCAAACAAAACCGCTCAATCAAATACAAGGGGCTGAATTTCGGTACAGTTGGAGATAATTTTAACTATTTCTATTACAATAATCTCCCATTTCCTCTCACCGATGCCCAAAAAAGGGTACTTAAAGAGATACGCAGGGATCTTGGATCGGGCAAGCAGATGAACCGACTATTACAAGGCGATGTTGGCAGCGGAAAAACCGTTGTCGCCTTGATGAGCATGCTGATAGCGATGGACAACGGATATCAGGCCTGCCTTATGGCTCCGACCGAGATCCTGGCCAACCAACATTACAACACGATAACAAAAATGCTGTCAGGTATGGCGGTAAAGGTAAAACTGCTGACCGGATCGTCAAAAAGGAGCTTAAGAAAAGAGATAGAAGAATCGTTATCGGATTCCACGCTGAATATTCTCATAGGAACACATGCTCTGTTGGAAGATAATATTGTTTTCAACAATCTGGGGTTGGTCATAATTGATGAACAGCACCGTTTTGGGGTTGAACAGAGGGCAAAATTGTGGCGCAAGAACCTTTCACCACCTCACGTATTGGTCATGACAGCGACCCCCATACCCAGAACCCTGGCGATGACCCTTTACGGCGATCTGGACGTATCGGTACTTGACGAGATGCCCCCGGGCAGAAAACCGATAAAAACAATCCACTACTTCGATTCCAAGATGAACCTGGTATTCGGATTTTTGAGGGAGCAGATTGAGATGGGGCGGCAAATTTATGTTGTTTACCCTCTTATCAAAGAGTCGGAGAAGATGGACTATAAAGATTTGGAGGATGGATATGATACTTTTGTACGTCATTTCCCACATCCAAAATACTGTATAAGCATTGTTCACGGACAGATGCCCTCCTCTCTTAAGGATGAATCGATGCGACTGTTTGAAAGTGGACAGGCCCAGATACTTATCTCAACAACTGTTATTGAAGTAGGTGTAGATATCCCCAACGCATCTGTAATAGTCATTGAAAGCGCTGAACGTTTTGGATTGTCGCAGTTACATCAGCTAAGGGGAAGAGTGGGACGTGGCGCCGACCAATCCTATTGCATACTTGTAACCTCCGTCAAACTTTCAAAAGAGGCCCGGGAAAGAATAGATATAATGGTAGAGACAACCGATGGTTTCAGAATTGCCGAAACAGATCTGCGAATGAGAGGTCCGGGCGACATAGAGGGCACCATGCAAAGCGGTATTCCCTTCGACCTTAAAATTTCAGATCTGGGCAGAGATGGACAGATCATTGAATATGTCAGGAATATCGCCGAAGAGATAATAAACGACGACCCTCTTCTGGATAAGGAGAAAAACCTTACCTTGTCGATCAATCTCAAAAGACTATTCGCCAAGCGCAGATCCCTGAGGAATATCAGTTAATGTAAAATTCAGGAAATGGACAAATATATTGAGCACGAAGGAACTGTAACGAATAAAACCGACCATTCCGTTACAGTCACCATAACAACCGTTTCGGCGTGCGCCAATTGCCGGGAGAAAGGGGCATGTACCATGGCCGATAAAAAGGATAAAACAGTGGAGATAAAGGGCAATTATAACGTAAAAAAGGGCGATCAGGTAACTGTTTTGATGCGACAAGAAATGGGATTGCCCGCACTGTTTATAGGTTATCTCTTACCTATGATATTGGTAATAGTTTCATTAGTTGTAATGATTTCATTATCAGTCAATGAAGCCATATCCGGATTAATATCAATTTCAATTTTGTTGCCTTATTATATAATACTCCGCATTTTTAGGAAACAAATAGATAAAAAATTTACCTTTGCGTTAAAATCTTAAAAAACATGAGCAGTACGGTTATTATTACAGTCTTGACACTGTTTGTTCTTGCCTCCGGTTCAGCGATCATTCTCTATTTTATATCACAAAAGTTCGCGGTTTTTGAGGACGCAAGAATCGATCAGGTAATGGAAGTTTTGCCTGGCGCCAACTGTGGTGGATGCGGATTTGCCGGTTGTAGAAACTTCGCGGAATCGATGGTAGTCGCGGAAAGTCTTGATGGCTTGAATTGTCCGGCAGGTGGCCCCGATGTCATGACCAATATCGCATCGATCTTGGGCAAGGAGGTGTCGGAGACAATGCCTTTAACCGCTGTTCTCAAATGCAACGGAACTCCCGAACACAGGAAAAAAACCTCAATATATGAGGGGGTAAGGATGTGCCGTATCCAACATGATCTATATTCAGGGGATACCGACTGTTCTTACGGTTGTATCGGTATGGGTGATTGCGTTGTTGCCTGTAAATTTGATGCTCTCGCGATGGACACTGTTACCAATCTTCCCGTGGTAGATGAAGACAATTGTGTCGCTTGTGGAGCTTGTGTCAGGGAGTGTCCAAGAAACCTTTTAGAACTCCACAAAAAAGCCCCAAAATACAGGAAAATCTATGTTGCCTGTTCAAACTGCGATAAAGGAGGCCCTGCTAAAAGAGCATGCGCTGTTGCTTGTATCGGTTGCGGAAAATGCGTTAAGGTGTGTAAGTACGAAGCCATTACAATGGA
>DUOU01000106.1 GCA_012838685.1 Bacteroidota bacterium
AATTCCGTCACCATGAAAAATCAGATCATGCTTTTTTTCCTTTTTTTGTTGTCGGTTTTTTGCTGCAGCAAAACTGATAACGGAACATTGCCTGTAATTGATGTTCTCGGTCCCACATCCGGCAGTATAGAAAACCTTTCGGATATAGCCGAGAATATACAATTTATTTCTTTGGAGACAACTCCTGAATCATTGATCGGAAATATAAATGGAATTGCAGTTAAGCATGACGGGTCTATTTTTGTCGGTTATTCTTTAAAAAAAGTTGGTTGTTTTAATTCTGAGGGTAGATATTTGTATACTCTTGACAAAGAAGGACGAGGTCCCGGGGAATATATAGGCTTTTTCGATTTTGATGTAAGTGAAGATGGTGATTACATAACTGTTATAGGAGAAAAAATAGATATTTATGATATTAACGGGGGGATATTTAACCATGTAAGGACTGTCCAGTTTAATAACCCTGAGAAGCCTTTTAGTATCGAGTTAACTTCTAAGGACAACAAAATGATATTGCCATATTATTCTTCTCATGGCACAGAACCGTACAAATGCCTTATTTTGAGTTTTGAGGGTGATACTCTAGGGTTCAGGCAAAATTTTTATAAATATGAAAAGCCACCAAATTTTTCATATACATCTTTTGAAGAAAATATTATTTATCAATTAGGCGACAATGTTTATTTGTTTAATGATCTTTCGGACACAATATTCGAAATTACGGATAAAAATGAGTTTTCCCCACATATGATTCTCAATAGAGGCGAAAAATCCTTAAAAGTTCAGGATAGGGAGAATCTCACGGAAAACATTGATGTTTTCGAATTTGTTGATCAGTTTCTTAGGTTCCGTCGACTTTTTGAATCGGAACGATATGTTTATGGATTATATAGATTTGAACGCCAAAAACATGCCTTTATTTTCGACAAAGAAAACCAACAAAAATATAGGGTTGATGGCATGAAATTTTTTACCGACGATCTCTCTGGCGGGATCAACTTCGAACCCAAATATTATAACAATGGATTTGTCTATTCTTGGGTCGACGCTATAACCCTTAAAAACCATGTCGCATCTGATGAATTCAAAAACAGTGTACCGAAAATTCCGGAAAAGAGACAACAATTGGTCGAATTGACCGACAACCTGGAAGAGACAGACAACCCCGTATTGGTTGTAGTAAAACTCAAAAAATAATTGATTGAACCTGTTGTATGGTCAAAATGCCGACGTATTGAATTGCGGGCCTCTGTCTATTGGAACCAAAGCAACGAATTTTATTGACCTAAGGCCAATTTTTCAATAAACTCTTCTATCAACCGATTTACAATCTCCGGTTTGTCCGTATTAGAGTTATGACCGGCATCTTTTATCCATTCAATAGGGATGCCGCTGTTTTTATGCCATGCCTTGTTAAACCTGAGGGTTGAGCCCGCTTTGTCCTTTTCTCCGCAAATCAATAAAGCAGGGCAGGTAATTTCATACGGCAAATCTTTTTCATATGCTTCGGCAAGAATCTTAAAACCGTGTCCGGCAAGTTTAGCGTATCGTTTTTTATCGCCATCGTAAACCATCATAATGTCATAAATCAGTTTTCTGCCGTATTCGGACTCCGCTGTTCCTTTTGCTCCTGCCTTCAATAAAGAGTTCCATGGGTACAACAGATATATAGGCTCCATTCTTTTTAGCAGCCAAAGTTCCATTTTTGTCAGATATTTTCTTTGTAACGGGGCGGAATCAATGGAGATAAAGCCTTGTAATTTTTTAGGATACAGTTCCGCGAAAGTTTGTCCCACGTAGCTGCCCATAGATTGACCAACAATTATAGGTCGCTTGATTTCTTCCCGTTCGAGTATTTCATGTAACCATTTCGCTTTGTCAAACAAACTGAAATCAAACTTGAACGGCCATGATGACGCATGGGCGGGAGCGTCCCAAACAAAGAGATTTTGTTTGCCTTTAAAGTATTCAACCTGTTTTTCGAACAATCTGTGGTCCGCTGTCAGCCCGGGAAGAAAGACCAATGTGACCATGTTGGCATCGATCTTGTTGACCCAATAATGGATAATACCGGATGGTGTTTCGTATTGTTTTGGTACCATTTATTTTTTTCCTTGATTTTAACTCATAGAGACTCGATAAAGATATTTAATTATTCCGTATCACTTTGCTGACTGCCGGTTGTTTTCCCCACATTCGATCCCATACCAGCCTCGCGGAAGGAATCGGTCGAAAATACCAATAAAGTTAACCGGCAATATTATAGTATGTCTATTTGTTTGGACAACTTTTCCCTAAAGTTTAGTTGGAAAAGTTAGGTTTTTCGGCAAATATTTCTGCTAAATTACACATAAATTTTTTATCTCAAAATCTTTTTTCACTTTTAAT
>DUOU01000107.1 GCA_012838685.1 Bacteroidota bacterium
CCGTTGTTCCATGTCGACGCATCGGAAGCGCGAGTGTCCATACGTATGTTGTAGTGGGGCACCGAACTGGCCAGCAAACGGCCATCATGTGCCAGTATATCTCCCCTGCTGGCGGGAACTTCAGAGATCCGGAATATATACTTATCGCTCATCTCCTCCCACTTTTCCCTTTCAACAACCTGCATATAAACCACACTGCCCAAAATGACGAACGCCACCAGTAACATCATAAAATATACGATGCCGCTACGTGTTACTATTTGGTTCCTCAAAGCCATGTTTTACCTGGAATTTTTAACAATTTTATATGGAGGCTCCTTAAGCTCCTCTAGTGTCAGTCCCCTCTCCTTAACCAGACGATAGACCTCCGATTGGCGACTGGCCTCCATCAGGTCTGCCGAGATAAAGAGCGCCCTTGCCCTAAGGTCTGTTACCTCTTCCGTAAGGTTGTTTATCTCCCTGATCGTCTTCTCCGCCTGGAACCTGTTGCCTATATAAATAGCCCCTATCAACGTCAGAAAAAGCAGGAAGGCAAGGTTTGGCAGGATCAGTTTTTCGGTGATCATGCTCCCGCCAAAAAGTTCCTTTATAAAGCCCGGTTTCTTTTTCGGTGCCTCTGTCTGGGAGGTTTTTATCCCTTTTTGTTCCATATTTTCTCTATCCCCGTTCATATCTTTTCAGCTACGCGAAGTCTCGCGCTCCTGGCCCTGTTGTTTCTTTCTATCTCCTCATCCGATGGTACCGTTCCTTTCCTGTTTATCAGTTTGAAGGGAGTCAAGAGGTTTCCATAAAAATCCTTGTTCTCCCTCCCCTCGAAATTTCCCGTTCGTATAAAGTTTTTCACCAGTCGGTCCTCCAGTGAATGATAGGTGATTATTGAGAGCCGTCCCCCCGGCAGAAGCATCTCCAACGCCTGTGAAAGCATCTCCTTGAGCGCCTCTATTTCACCGTTGACCTCTATCCTCAACGCCTGGAACACTTTCGCGAAGAACTTATGCTCCCTCCCCCTCGGGGCGAATCCGCCCAAAACATTGAGCAGCTCACCCGTAGTGTTTATCGGATTTTCCTCTCTAGCCGCGATTATCCTGGCCGCTATCTGTCGCGCATTGGCCAGTTCCCCATAATAATAGAGAACATCCGCCAACTTGTCGGCTTCCATATTGTTTATAAGCATGGAAGCGTCCCGACCGCTGTTTCTGTTCATCCTCATGTCAAGCCTGCCATCTCCCCTGAAACTAAACCCTCTCTCCTCATCATCGAATTGGTGGAACGATACCCCAAGGTCGGCCAATAATCCGTTAATATGGTCTATACCGTTATACCTCAGATTATTTCTCAAAAACCTGAAGTTTTGGCCCAGAAATAGCAGCCGTTTATCGTCGGGAACGTTTATAACCGCATCATCGTCCTGATCGAAAGCTACCACTCTCCCATTCGGACCCAGTCTTTTCAATATCTCTTTGGTATGGCCACCTCCTCCGAAAGTCGCGTCGACATAAATCCCCGAGGCGTCAATATTCAACCCCTCAACCGATTCTTCGAGCAGAGCGGGAATGTGGTAAACCATTACTGTTCATCTTCTTTTACTATTCCACCCATCAACTTCTCCGCCAGGTTCGCGAACTCATCGGCCGGCATATCTATATTGTCATACACATCTGCCGCCCATAACTCAATCCTTCCATCCTGTCCGGCCAGAACCACATCCCTCCCGGCACCGATCATGTCGAGAAAACGCTTGGGAATCAGCAATCTGTTGTTGCTGTCAAGAATAAGTTCAGCGGTACCCTTGAAGAAGTTTCTGAGGAAAGTGTTATGCTCCCTGTTATAAGGGTTCATGCGCTTGCGGATAGTCTCAAGTTGCCGGTTCCAATCCTCCAGAGAGTAGAGAACCAAACAGTTCTCGAAAATATCTTTTCTGGCCACAAAACGGTCGCACTGCTCCCTTGGCATCTGCTTCTTGAACGCCGCGGGAAGGATTATCCTTCCCTTAACATCCACTTTACACCGATAATCACCTATAAACGTGGCCATAACTCTTACTAAATTCAAGATGCTAATATATGCAATAAATCCCCACTTTGCCCCACTTTGCCCCACTTTTTTATTTAATTGTTGATAACTTTCAATATTTGGCGGAGAAAAGGCATAAAAAAACCCCTGGTCTTCAGGGGATTTGGGGCTTTCCCAATGGTTCGGGAGGAGTCTCCGGGGTTTTGGATTTTTTTAAGAGTTTTGCGGCTCTTAGCGGGATTTTGCAGACTTTTGAGGCTATTCGCAGGGTTTTGCGGGTTTTTAAAGGGTTTCGAGGGGGCTTCAAGTGTATCTATTATGGAAAAAAGCTACGCAAGTTTTTCCGGATAGCATGTATCCAGACAAGAAAAAGTGCCGTACTTACGGAAGCCGAACAGAACGACAGTTTTGCCGTGAATTTCAGATTGTCGCTTAGTCAAGCGCGATGATCCCCTTTGAAACAGCATAAATTGTGAGCCCCGATACACTCCTGATTCCCGTCTTTTCCATGATATTTTTTCGGTGTGAGTTGACAGTATGTACGCTGATATTCAGCTTATCGCCTATCTCCTTGTTCGACATCCCTTCTGCCAGCAGTTTCAACACATCCTCTTCCCTTTCAGTCAGTTCCTCACCGGAACAATCTTTACCGGAGTTTCCCCTATTGACCCTTCTGATTTTCCTGACTATTGTATCGATATCATCGGAAATTCCGAAAAAATCGTCAAGTTTTCTTAGTACCGAGTTTTCAAAATAGCAGTAAACAATGCCTATCCAGTGTATTTCGGGAAATTGTTTTTTGATCTTCGCGAATTCGTTTGTTCTGTTTTGCAGCAGCGATGGGTTCACTATAACCACCGATGTCTCCCTTGCGAACCTGAACACCTCCAACTCAAAAATATCGTTGAGGCGGTAAAAAAGCAGGTTATGGTCCTTTTTCGATATTGAGCTTGCCAACCCTTCAAACACTATCCCCGAGGGTTCGATCACCACAATGTTTTCGCGGTTGTTATCCATTGTTGACCTCCTCAATTTTTTCTATAAGGGGGATAAGCATGTTTTCCTCGATATCGGAGTGGATCATCAACTCCGATTCCAGTTCAAAAAGGGTGGTTAGAAACTTACGTTTGATATTGAAATCCTGTTTCACCTTTATATGCTTCAGAAGAAGATTCTTCAGATCGGTCAGTTTTGTCTCTATGTCGGTGTGATGGCTCCTGTAATCCTTAACCGAGAAGGTAGAGTCACCGACACCTTTACCTCCCTCAAGAAGCATGTTAAAGTAAGGAAAAGCTACCTCATCCTCATACCTGAAATGTTCCCATACTTCCGATATATAATCATCGAAAAACCTGGCTATCAGTTGTATGTCTTTTGAAGTCTCTCCACCCTTGATCCTGTGCAGGTAGAGCTCCAACTCCGGGTAAATGCTCTCTTTATACAGACGATGGCTGTTCTTTAGGAATATAAGTACTGAACTTATACTCCCTGTGTCAATTATATCCCTATCTGCCGGATAGAACCCGTTATAGAGGTTGCCTATCCCCAAAAATGCCTTGAGGTTTATCCCATATTCCTCGCATAATTCGCCTACCGTCTTGTTTCCAACGGGCAGATCGATATCAAAATGTTGCAAAAAAAGCAACAGCGAATGGTTCTCGTTGATCAAATCGACCATTTTAGTCTCCTGTGCGATATAGCTCCTCTGGCTTTTATACATTCTTTTTTTGAGGTTAGTAGTTAATTGCTATCTACAAAAATAACCGGCATTGCCATTCAATTGAAAGAGCAATACCGGTACAAAAATATTCTACATAACAAACGGTGCGTTTATAAGGTATTTAGCGCTCTCGGCCACCCCCTCGAACTGTCTCCTCCCTTTGCTGTCGCCTTCCAATTCGACAAAAAATTCGGTTATACCAATGCTGTATGCCTTGTTGAATATTTTCTCAAAGTTCATCATTCCTGAATCTCCTATTATCCACCTATCCTTGATGTGCAACAGTTTATACCTGTCAGGGTATTTCTCAAGCCATTCACACGGATCCTGTTGGCCCATAACCGCCCAATAAACATCAAGCTGGAACATTACCAATGATGGATCGGTATTCTGGATCAACAGTTCTTCAATGGTCTCGCCAACACTGCTGCCCATACCGCTCATCATCGCCGCCAGTGATGCCTTCAAGGCTGCCTGCTCCTCGGGATCTCCTCCCCCTCCCATCATCGCCGCGTACTGATCCAACATCTCTCGCTGTGCCTTGTCGGCTGCCTCCTGCTCCTCCTTGGAGGCTATCCGTTTGAACTCACCACTATGGTTGTGATAACCCCATGAAATACCCGCATCTTTAGCAAATTTTCCTGCTCGGTTGAATACTTCTCCTACGTTTTTTGCGTCATCACGACTAGTTATATTGGGCATGCTCGGCTGAACCATATATTTAACTCCCAGAGTAACGTGATCCTCAACAGCTTTTTTCCAGAACTCATCAAACTGATCAAACTTGTCGGGTCTATAGAGCCATATAGAAGGACTGAGGTGCGAACTGGTTATCTTCAATCCGGCATCCTCAGCCATTTTTTTATAATCAGCGCACTCCACATCGCCAATCTTTCCATTCCCGTAACCCGCCAATTCAAGGTCGGTATAACCCATCTCTTTTATTTTTGCCAACCCTCCCGGAACATCGGCATTTAGTTCATCACCCAAAGAGTAGGTTTGCAATCCCAAAAAACTTTTACTTGTGGGTGTTGCCTCAGCACTTCCAGTGCCGCATGATGATAAAAATGAGGCTCCCGCCATTCCGCTTGCCGCCAGAATCGCCGAGCTCTTGATAAAATCTCTTCTGTTTGCCATATTATTCGGTTTTAATGATTGTTTTTGTCTTCATGAAAATCTCCTGAAACCTGAAAGTTATCCAGTCATGATATCTTCAAATATTGAAACTTTAAATATAAATTTTCTAACTCAATCAACCAAATTCCAAATAATTTTATGTTTTGGGTAGATTCAGCTTTATCTTGGCTATACTGATATAAAGACAATGCTGTTCGCGCGATTTGATTTTTTGCATAATTGCTAAGTCTCTCTTCGTCTTGCCTATCGTTCTTTTAATCTACCGTGAATTATAATTACGACTAAATGGGGCGATGCTTAAACAAAGAAATATTATTTTTGCCTAATGTCTGATCTGTTATGGGCAAATCGATAGAGACAACCGGACTGGAGAAAATAGATATCGAAGAGATTATTGCCGCTAAAAGTCCCGCTTTGGCGAAAAAAATCCCGAGGTTTCTTGTCAATTATCTTAAACGAATCATACACCAGGACGTGATAAACGAAGTGCTATCCAATTTCAAGCATCTTCGCGACGCTGAGTTCGCCGCGGCGACGCTCGATTTTTTGGGCGTGACCTACAAGGCGTTCGGCACGGAAAATCTCCCACATGAGGGCCGTTATATCTTTGTCTCCAACCACCCCCTGGGGGGGATGGACGGACTGGTTTTCATAACGGAGATGGCCAAACACTACGACAACATAAAGTTTCCGGTAAACGACCTGCTGACATTCCTGAAAAATCTTAACGGTATATTTCTGGGAATAAACAAACATGGGGCACAGGGACGAGCCGCCATCCTGAAACTGGAAGAGGCATACGCATCGGACTGCCAGATCCTCTACTTTCCGGCGGGACTTTGTTCCAGAAAAATAAAAGGAGAGATAAGGGATCTGACGTGGCAAAAGAGTTTCATAACAAAAGCTATACAGTACGAACGGGATGTGGTACCCCTCCATTTTTCCGGAAAAAACTCGAACTTTTTTTATAACCTCTCCAACATCCGCATGCGGCTCGGCATAAAAACCAATTTTGAGATGCTATACCTACCCGATGAGATGTTCCGCCAAAAGGGAAAAGAGATATCCCTAATATTCGGCAAACCAATATCTTGGAGGAGTTTTGACAACTCCAGAAGCCATGCCGAATGGGCAGAAGAAGTTAAAAAAATTTCTTATAGATTGCGACCCTAAGCAATAACCAGGAGATAAAATCCCTATATTGCGGGGAGTTTTCGTTCTTATTAAACCAAGCGTATATGCCAGTTGAACAAGTAAAGCCGAGGCAACCAATAGATAAGATCATTGCTGAACTTACTAAAGACAAGTTTATCCGTAAAACAAATAACGCCAATAACGAGGTTTACATGTTTGACAACAACAGTTCGCCTGTGCTGATGGAAGAGGTGGGCAGGGCCAGGGAGATTACCTTCCGGCATGCGGGTGGTGGCACCGGCAAGGCGCTGGATATTGATGAATACGATACAGATCCGACGGCCCCGCAGAAACAGTTGATAGTCTGGAATCCCGAGCAACAAGAGATTATTGGGGGATATCGGCTTTACTACCCGGAAAAAGGAGAAAAAAACCCGGATCTGACCAAGTTGGCCTCATCGACCTATTTTAACTTCTCAGAAAAGTTTTCCAACGAATATCTTCCACATCTTATGGAGTTGGGAAGGTCGTTCGTGCTTCCGGAGTACCAGTCGAAGAACATGGGCCGGAAGAGTCTCTTCGCGCTCGACAACCTGTGGGATGGCCTGGGCGCGGTAGTAATCGACAATCCCCACATCAATTATCTTTTCGGAAAAGTCACCATGTACACCCACTTCAATCCAAAGGCGAGAAACATGATACTTTACTTCCTGAAAAAGCACTTCTCCGACCCGGACAGACTGGTTGTTCCCATTGATCCCGCGGAAATTGATATCAACGAGGATGAAATGAGAACACTTTTCCCCAACAAAAACATAAAAGATGATTACAAGATTTTATCGGCTGAGGTACGGCACCTGGGAGAGAATATCCCGCCGCTGATAAATGCCTACATGGATCTCTCTCCAACCATGAAAACCTTCGGCACATTTATCAACCACCATTTCGGGGGGGTGGAGGAGACAGGTATCCTGATAACATTGTTGGATATCTATATCGAGAAGATCAACCGCCACATGTCGTCATACGATAAAAACTTCATGATAACCTGGTTCACCAGAAAAAACGGAAATAGTTGACAGAATTCTCCGGTCGCGACCTTCCTCGCGATTGACAAACAATATTATGGCAACCCTGTTGCCACTAAAGGTCACTCTTATTGGAGCGGCTTAAAGAGTGTCGCCAACAGTTATTCAAACTTATACGGTGATTCGATTGTCGCCGGCACAGCGTAAGCATCGGGGAATTCCCGTTGAATCAATCGCAGATCCTTGTAGGCCTCCACCCTGGAACGGTAATTGCCCACCCTTACCTTAAAGTATCCCGGTTCCTGGTACTCAACAATTGAGTACATCCCCGGAAACTTGCTTATAAACTCGGCGTTGACACGATCAGCCTCGGTGCGGGCATTTCTGGCGGAACTCAGGAATATCTGTATCCTGAAACCTTGGATCCCCCTTTTTTTGTTGGCCAGGATAGATCTGCTGATCAGCGTGTCGATAGCGGGACTCTGATCTATAATCAGTTCTCCACCTTTGTTGTTGCTATTGTTGTTCATCAGATCCTCAGTCCTTATAAACGCCTGGGCGGAACAGAGGTTGGATATCAGCAATCCCAGAAAAAGAATTATATACCCTCTTTTGATCATGAGGCAAAAGTATACATTATTGGCGAAAATCTTGCCGACATCAGTTTTTTTTGGGAACACTATTTACGGAAGTTAAAATTCGTCTATCAAATCGGTGCCTTTAAGAGCGACGAAAATAGAACCTCCCCTGGCTCCTCCTATGAGCAGGCTCTGGTCGTAATAAACCTTCACCGACGCTCCAATTTCTGTTGTGCTATATGAGTCGCATCCGTTAAACATCCTTATCTTCCCCATGTCCGTTCCATCAACCGGATCGGCCAGTGAAGCGACAAAACAGTTCCTGTTGAGCACAAGAAGCCCGAGATCAGGCACTATGGTCACATCCACTCCGGTATTCGACTTTTCCCTGTAACTCTTCCAGATATCAACTCCCGATGAGGGGTTTAAGGCGACAACAAAAGAGTTGTTCACCACCTCCTCTTTCCTAAGGGTTTCGGTACGTCCCGTCATATAAAGCATCCCATCGTCATATTCAATATCCATCGACGCCGCTCCATAATTAGGATTGTTATACAGTTCACTCTCCCATATCTTATGCAGCTCGGCGCTGAACTTGGCCGCTCCGGCAGTAGGATTATCATCGCCCCACCTCCTTGTCATTGGCAGGTAAATATTTCCGTTACCATCCATTGCCATCCCTTCAGCGAAGATAGAAGTTGTCTCCACCAGCTCTTCAGTAAAAATAATCTTCCCATCGATGTCGAACCCAACAAACAGCAGTCCGCTTACACCATCTCTCAGCGAGTCAACGCGGGCCGAACCAACAACGACGAACGTGTCATCGTTTCTTCGCGCCATAGAGGCAACGTCAATATAAAAAGAGCCATCGATAAGGGTGTCCCAGACCAGTTCACCCATCTTGTCGATTTTTGCGAGAAGCAGCGACCCCTGGCTGCTGCCGGCGACCACAAACGAGGCGGTATCCGACCAGCATGAGGTAAAACTTCCGGCACGCTCCATGGTGCAATCAGTTCCAACAACCCTGCCTCTCGTTATTTTTTTAAGAAATGGTTTTCCCGAACTGGTACCGCAAACCACAATTCCACTGTCAGCTGCCATAGCGACATCCAGAGCGGAACCCGGCCCGAACGTCTGGTCCCAAATAAAAACATACCTGTTCTCGTCCTTGTTACATGCGGTTAAAAGACTGAAAACCAGCACCGGAAAAACAATCCGGATCAGCAATCTCCTATTCATTTTCAAGCGCCTCAGCAAGTTCGTCCGTTATTTCAAGATTATGGTAAACATTCTGAACATCATCGTCATCCTCCAGGGCCTCAATGAATTTCATTACCTTCTTGGCCGACTCCAAATCTATGGTCTTGGTGTCGATGGGAACGCGCTCCAAGGCGGCCTCTTCCACCTCAATTCCCAGCTCATCGAGTTTCTTGTTCACAGCGCCGAACAACTCCATGGCGCAGGTTATTGTCAGTATGTCGTCATCAACTTCAAACTCATCTATTCCCGTGTCTATCATCTCCAGCGCCAGGCTTTCCAGGTCAAGACCCTCACTTTTAATGGTGAAAACCCCATTTCTGTTGAAGAGAAAATTCAGAGAACCATTGGTGCCAAGATTGCCCCCATACTTGTTGAAGATAGACCTTACGGAAGCTACGGTGCGGTTGTTGTTATCGGTCAGACATTCAACAAAAACAGCGATACCCGACTGAGCGTAGCCTTCAAAACTGACCTCGATATAATTGACCGCATCGGCGCCCACAGCCTTTTTAATAGCTCTTTCGATATTGTCCTTGGGCATGTTCGCCCCCTTGGCGTTCTGAATAGCCAACCTCAACTGGGGATTGGAGTCGGGATCACCTCCTCCCTCTTTAGCCGCTATAGTAATCTCCTTGATAATCTTAGTAAAGATCTTGCCTCTTTTGGCATCTGCCGCCCCTTTCTTGCGTTTAATGGTGGACCATTTATTGTGACCTGACATATTCCAAATTTTTTCCGTGTTCCGCGAACAACTTTATCCTACGGCGGATGAGAAAATTGCCACACTCGGCAACACTTGTTAATAAATACTCCCACAAAAATAGAAAAATCTTGATTATTTATACTTTTGTAATCTCTTTTTTTAGGTACCGGCAGGCAATGCGGATCAACAGGCCCATGGCAAGCCCTCCCCGAAAATGTATCGTTATGGCGAAGAAATTATATATAGAGACCTATGGGTGCCAGATGAACGTCGCTGACAGTGAGGTTGTCGCGTCAATACTCAAAGATGAGGGATATCTCTATACGAACGACATTTCCGAGGCTGACCTCATACTTATCAACACATGCTCGATACGCGAAAACGCCGAACAAAAGATATGGAACCGGATGAAGCAACTGAAGAGCATGAAAAAGAAAAGGGCCCAACTGCTTGTCGGCTTGATAGGATGTATGGCCGAACGGCTCAAGGAGAAGTTGATAGCCGACGGACAGGGGGTAGATTTCGTGGCGGGACCTGATGCCTATAGGGAGCTTCCCGGGGCCGTGGCCGCAGCGGAACAGGGCAAGAAATCGGTTAACACCATACTGTCCCTCGAAGAGACTTACGGCGATATCTCCCCGATGCGCTTAGATAGCAACGGCGTCTCCTCGTTTATCTCGATAATGAGGGGATGCGACAATTTCTGCTCATATTGCGTGGTACCCTATGTCAGGGGCAGGGAGCGGAGCAGGGATCCTGAATCCATTTGCTGCGAGGCCTCCGAACTGTTCGGCAAAGGTTACCGCGAGGTGACGTTACTGGGACAAAACGTCAACTCATACCGCTGGAAAGAGAGCGGTGATGTCATGGATTTTCCCGATCTTCTGGAAAAGATAGCGGGTATCGACCCGTTGCTGAGGGTGAGATTCGCGACCTCACATCCCAAGGATCTGTCGGACCACCTCATAGAGGTTATCGCGAGGAACGCCAATATATGCCGACATATCCATCTGCCGGCACAGAGCGGCAGCAACAAGATACTGAAACTAATGAACCGAAAATATACCCGTGAGCAGTATCTGGAGAGAATCGGGGCGATAAGAAGGGAAATCCCTGACTGTTCCATTTCAACCGACATTATTGCCGGATTTTGCGCGGAGAGCGAGGAAGACCATAAAGATACACTGGCGTTGATGGAGGAGGTGGGATATGACTTTGCCTATATGTTCAAGTACAGTGAACGCCCCGGTACCAGGGCAGCGGAGAGCATGGACGACAATGTCCCCGAAGATACCAAGATAACGAGGCTTAACGAGATTATCTCGCTTCAGAACAGGCTTTCGGAGATATCCAAGAAAGGTGATTTGGGAAAGAGTTTTGAAGTACTTACGGAAGGGGTATCCAAAAGGTCCGCCGAACATCTGACCGGACGAACATCGCAGAACAAAGTAGTTGTCTTCCCCAGAAACAATATCGCTATTGGCGAGTATGTACGGGTAACGATCGAACGCAATACCTCGGCCACTCTGATCGGAAAGGTGAGCGAATAATTCTGTTGGCTTCAGTTTAAGGCCAGGGAACTGCCCTGACCTTGGCGTTGCTGTATTATCGGTATAAGTTCTTTGCCCGATATCCTTTTAAATTTGTCGGGTTTCTCCGGATTCTGCAGATAGATAGTCGAATTCTTTTTCAACCCATCCTCAACAATTATACTGTTATCGTTCGATTCGCCGAGCAGAACAATCTGCTTTGAACCGTTTTTCATGTAAACGAAAGGTATATTGTTCTCATCTTTATGCACACAGGCAAGAGGAATGTACATCACATCCTCATAGCTGCCGGTATAGATCCTGTTTCCCGTTGTCATTCCGGTACGCAGGTTGGCATCTACCTTGTCAAACCTCACTATTACCTCGAACACCTTGGCGTCGGCCGTAGCAAGCTGTTCACCCACATTGGCGACACTGATAACCTTTCCGGTATATCTTCTTCCCGGCAGGGCGTCGAGTGTCAGCAGAACATCATCGCCCACATCTATAGTGTTGACATCTATTTCATTCACGAAGGTTTTGGAGATAAGGCTCGACATATCGGGCAGCACGGCAACAATATTCTCGCGGCTGTTTATGGAAGAGCCCACATCCAGTTTTTCTCCCAAACGGTTTTTGTAATAGTTGACGATGCCCGAAGCGGGAGCGTAAACAATGAACTGGTCGAGCATCTTGGCATAATCAGCCACCAGTTGCTTCTGTTCTTCATACCTCTCCTTAACATTGTTGATGTTCTGTATCTGTTTCTGGAGAGTTAACTGATACTGCTTCACAGCGGCCTCATAGCTCTGTTTAGCCTTCTCAAGTGATCTTTCGGCCGACCTTACGGTGGCGGGCGACTCAAATGAAACCTGATCCAACCTGATCTGGGCGGCCTCAATAGAATAGAGTGAGTTTTGCAGGTTGAATCTCTGGTTGCTCAAGGTAACCGCCGAGTCTAATAGCGCCAACTCGTAGTTCTGCCATCTTGTTTCCAGTGTCTCCTGGGCATCTTTGTAGGTGTTCTCAAGCGAAGTTTTGTCGAGTGTGGCGATATAATCCCCCTTGCTGACCTCTGTTCCCTCTTCAACCAGATCCAGAATATCTATATTCTCTATCCTTATCCTTCTATTGGTAGTCCGCGGACCCTCAATATTAACCGAAGATTCAGCCTCTATCTCTCCGGTGGCGGTGACAATAATCTCAAAACGCCCTATCTCGGGAGTAACATAAGTCTCCACCAGGGCTACACCGCTATCTCTACCAAGTTTGCTGATAATTACGAGAACTAAGGCCAGAGCCGCCGCGCCCACCAAAATAGCTATAATCTGTTTTTTCCCCATTTAACGAAATTTTAATATAAAGACAATTGTCATCCCCAAATTAATCCGCAAAGCCCTGTTTTTTTTACCTGTTTATCGAGATTCCCAACTCTTTTAATTGCTGATCGGCCACAACAGACGGCGTTTCCAGCATCACATCCCTGGCCGAATTGTTTTTCGGGAACGCGATGCAATCGCGTATAGAGTCCTCTCCGGCGAACATAGATACCAGCCTGTCCATCCCGAAAGCTATTCCTGCATGAGGCGGGGCACCGTACCTGAAGGCATTCATCAGGAACCCAAACTGGCGTTGAGCCTCCTCTTCACTGAAACCCAATGTCTTGAACATCAACTTCTGGGTATTGCTGTCATGTATCCTGACAGATCCTCCCCCTATCTCCACTCCGTTTATCACAAGGTCGTACGCATTGGCCCTTACCTTGCCGGGATCATTTTCCATAAGTTTGAGGTCCTCGGGCCTGGGCGAAGTGAAGGGGTGGTGCATGGCGAAGAACCTGCCGGTTTCATCGTCCCACTCCAGTAGCGGAAAATCTACCACCCAAAGGGGAAAATACTTATCTTTTTTTCTGAATCCCAATCTATTGCCCATCTCAAGACGCAGTTCGCAAAGCGCGGAAAGGGACTGTTTCCTATCACCACTGATAAGCAGTATCAGGTCACCTTCCCTCGCGCCGAAGCTGTCCGCCCATTTTTCCAGCTCCCCGGCGGGGTAGAACCTGTCGACCGATGATTTGAAACCATCAGCGCCATACCTCATATAGACGAGCCCTTTCGCCCCTATCTGCGGCCGTCTTACAAATTCGGTCAGTTCATCCAGTTGTTTTCTGGTGTAGGAGGCGCAACCTTCCGCCAGGATACCGCCAACATATTCGGCACCGTCAAAAACAGTGAAGCCGTGACCTTTTACAAGCCGGGTAACATCCTTTATCTTCATTCCAAACCTAAGATCCGGTTTGTCGCATCCATAGCTCTCCATCGCTTCGGAATAGGGAAGCTTTATGAACGGCCCGGCAAAATCTATACCCTTGATCTCCTTGAACAGATGTTTTATCATCCCCTCGAAAGTATCCAGCAGGTCGTCGCGCTCCACAAAGGACATCTCACAATCTATCTGCGTGAATTCCGGCTGTCGGTCCGCCCTCAGGTCCTCATCGCGGAAGCACTTCACAATCTGGTAATATCTGTCGAATCCGGCCACCATCAGGAGCTGTTTCAGGGTTTGGGGCGATTGCGGCAGAGCGTAAAAATTGCCGGGATGGAGTCGCGAAGGAACCAGGAAGTCGCGCGCCCCCTCGGGCGTCGAGTTGACAAGTACCGGAGTCTCAATCTCCACGAAGTCGAGAGAATCAAGGTATTCCCTCGTGGTCTTGGCAACTCTATGCCGCAGTAAAATATTATTTTTAACCGGATTCCTTCTCAGGTCCAGATACCTGTATTTCATCCTCAGTTCATCGCCTCCATCAGTTTCATCCTCAATAGTGAACGGAGGGTGATCACTGCTGCTCAATATGTTCAGTTCGGTCACCTCTATCTCTATCTCGCCGGTGGGAATCCTGGGATTTTTGTTGCTGCGCTCCCGCACCGCGCCTTTAACCTGGATAACATACTCCCTGCCAAGTTTGCGGGCTTTCCCGCAGAGGTCGGCGTTGCTCTCCATATCAAAAACAAGCTGTGTAATACCGTAGCGGTCGCGCAGATCCACAAAGGTCATGCCCCCAAGGTCGCGCGATTTCTGCACCCATCCGCATAAAACAACCTCTTTACCGCTCGCCGCGGCGTTCAACTCCCCGCAATTGTTAGTTCTGTACATATCCTTATATAGTGTTATTAGCGCGAATTTAATAATTTGTCGTTATGATAACGTAATCAACGGTAAACCTGTAAATGTTTCGTCGGCAGGTTACTGATCCGGGAATAATAGTTACCTTTGTTCCGGTGAGCCATAAAAATCTTTGAAGATGACGTTCGACAATGAAGCGACAATAATTGGGGTACGTATCAAACTGTTCGTCGCCACGGTGTTGATGATAACTTACCTTGTGTTGGCTTATGTTGCCGAAATAATTAAATTTCCGGTACTGGGCCTGGAGGAGGAGTTCTGGACCTTTATACTGGTGCTTATATACATATTGTTTATAGGCTACCCCAGTTTCGCCGTTTACCAGTTTTTTTATTTTAGCGATGAAGGGGATACATTGGTGTTCCGTTATTTCACGGCGGGAATTATAGGTGGCAGGAAGAATTCTGTTGTTATCCCAAAAAACAGTTTTGAGGGATATAAAATTGAAACCGAATATATGGGATTACGACAATATATTGTTCTTTACCAGAGAGTTGGAGTAGAAGTGGCAAAATATCCCAATATTTATATCAGCGCCCTGAAAAAGAATGAGCTGAACAAATTGGTCGCCGCCCTTAACAGGATAAAGAGATAAAAGGCATATCCATCGGATAGCCGGTAATCCCACCCTGGACTATCAAATCAAAGAGTAAAAAATATCCCAAACCCTTGCAGTGTCGGGAGATTGTTCAAGTTTCGCGACATCTCTTGGCCGTTTATCCTTGTAGTGTCCTCCCGTTTTTCCCTGAACCGAGCTGTCGGTCGCCAGAAAGATCGCCGTCGCCGCGCCCCTCTCCGGTCTTCTGATAAACGGCCGGAATAGCAGGTTTACTAGCGGATCCAGCCAGTTGTTCAGCGATATTATCGAGGTATCCACAATTCCCGGATCGACGCAGTTAACTGTTATTCCGTCATCCCGCAACTCCTTCGCCAGGGAAAACGACAACAACTGGAGAGCCAGCTTGGAGTCGGAATACCTCTTGAACCTGCTGGACCTATCCACAGGATTGGGGTAGTCATTGGGTATAACGCCAAACCATACCGTAACGGAAACAGTGTTTATTATCCTTGACCCCCCGCGCAACAGCCGCCGGATCTCCCATGTGAAGAGAGAGGGGCCGAAGCAGTTGACCATAGCGTGCATCTCAAAACCGTTGGACGCTGTCCGCAGCTCCTTCTCCATCATGCCGGCGTTATTGATGACAACATCTATCGGGTCGCCCTGATCAACCAGTTTTCGCGCCCCACGGTGGATGGATTCGGTGTCGGCCAGATCCACAAACAACAGAGAGACCCTCCCCTCCCCGTACAGTTCCAGCATCTTCTCAAAAAAAGGGGTTCTGCCCGTGGAAGGGCGGCTGACCATTATAACCGAATGGCCGGCGGCCAGCAGTCCGCTACAGATAGTCCTGCCAATACCCCCATTAGCGCCGGTAACAATAGCCCTCATCCTATTAACATAAAATTTTCGGAACAAAAATATACTTTTATCGCGAAAAGAGCGCGGACACAAAAAATTGTTATATTCGCATGTTCTCGTAAAAAGTGCTATCATGGAAGAGGTACCATTGGAATATAAGATCGCTCTCGGCCAGATTCCCCGGATAGGTGACATCAGCGCCCGGAAATTGGTGGCTTTTTTCGGTTCCGTCGAAGCTCTGTTCCGCGAGCCGGCAAGCTCAATGATGAAGATTCCCGGTATCGGGGAGACACTGGCAAGGAATATATGCGATAGATCATATCTCGATTCTGCCAAAAGAGAGGCAGAATTTGTCTCCAAATACAACATAAAGACCTATTTCTATCTGGACGCCGATTATCCGTACCGACTGGGGCAGTGCGAGGATTCCCCGGTGGTCTTTTTCTATAAGGGCAACGCCGATCTGGATGCCGACAAGATCCTCAGCATTGTTGGCACCCGCAGCGCGACGATCAGGGGCAGGGAGATATGCGACAAAATTGTATCGACACTAGCGGCGAGGCATAGCAACCTGCTGATCGTGAGCGGACTGGCTTACGGCATTGACATTGCCGCCCATAAATCGGCACTGAAACATGGACTTCCAACCGTGGGGGTACTCGGAACGGGACTCAAAACAATCTACCCCTCCCTACACCGGCCAATAGCCGAGGAGATGGTCAAGCAGGGAGGATTGATAAGCGATTTTTCATCGGATACGCCGCCCAACAGGGGCAACTTCATCAAAAGGAACAGGATAATAGCCGGGCTGGCCGATGCCACGCTTGTGGTTGAATCCGGCATTAAGGGGGGAGCATTGATCTCGGCCGACATCGCCGCATCATACAATCGCGACGTGCTGGCCGTTCCCGGAAGGGTCAACGATCAGTTTTCCGCCGGTTGCAACAACCTGATAAAAAGCAATAAAGCGGCAATGGTGGAGTCAGCATCCGACATAGAATATATCCTTGACTGGATAGTACGGGAGAAAGAAAAGCCGCTCAAAAAGGCAATACCCGAAGATCTCTCTCCCGAAGAGGAGATGATAGTCTCGCTGCTGACGGAACAGGGCGAAGCGGATACCGACACCATACACAGAATCACCGGCATCCCCATATTTAAGCTCTCCCAGGTACTGTTACAACTGGAAATCAAGAATATGGTCAAATTCTCGCCGGGGAATATCTATAAACTGGCCTTATAGGATCAAGCAAACAAGAATCTATTTTATGCCACAACTCCTATATTGCGAATTCGTATCTATTTTATTAATTTTGGGGAACAATAGCCCTCTTATGAAGTTAGCCGACACACATGCGCACCTTTATCTGCCGGAATTCAACGACGACAGGAAGGAGGTGGTTGAGCGATCCCTCGCGGCGGGCGTGGATAAGATTTCATTGCCCAACATAAACGGCGACTCCCTGCGGCCAATGCTGGACCTCTGCGCCGATTTCCCGAAAAACTGCTTCCCTATGATCGGACTTCACCCAACATCGGTTAATACCGGATATAAAGAGGCTTTGGGCACCCTGTTCGCCACCGTTGAAACCCACCAATTTGTAGCCGTGGGAGAGGTTGGCATCGACCTCTACTGGGACAAAACCTACCTCAAGGAACAGTTGGAGGCTCTGGAGAGACAAATTGAATTCGCGTTGATCAATGACCTGCCGGTGGCCATACACACCCGCGACGCCATGGCGGAGATGTTCGATATGCTGGAAAGTTTCCGTGGCAGGGGGCCAAGGGGCGTTCTCCATGCCTTTTCAGGGGACCCTTCCGATGCGCGCAAAGCCGTTGATGCGGGTTTTATGGTGGGAATAGGCGGACCGGTAACCTACAAGAAATCCACGCAAGCCGAAGTAGTTAAGTATATTGGCACCGAACATATAGTGTTGGAAACCGACTCTCCCTATTTATCGCCGGTACCTTTTAGAGGAAAAAGGAACGAAAGTTCCTATATTCGCGCAATAAACGAAAAGGTCGCCTCTATTCTGGGCATTTCCCCCGAAGATACGGCACTTATTACCTATCGCAACAGTTGTAAACTATTTGGATTGGAATGTTGACTATGAATCGAATCCCTTAACAAGACTCCCATGAAAAACAGAATTTTTTTATTGCTTCTCTCTATTTTTATCTTTTCCCCTCTATTGGGACAACCACCTGAGACAATATACCTGGGCAATATTATCCATCAAGGATATGATGATGATACAGGGTACGGTCCATACAATATAGGATTTAACTTCACTTTTTTTGGAAACGTCTATTCAGAATTCTACGTTAACTCCAACGGCTTGCTCACTTTCGGTGCATCTACGGACGCTTATGAGCCCGTAACGATTCCAACCGCGAGCGCGCCAAACAACTATATAGCCCCTTTCTGGGACGACCTGGCAATGGGAAGTGAGGGGAAAATGCTCTACACAACTATAGGAACCTCCCCAAATAGAAAATGTATCGTACAGTGGACCAATATGCGATTCCCGTCAGATCTTCTTTTGGGTACTTTCCTGGTAATTCTCTATGAAGGGTCAAATAATATACAGTTACAATACAGGAGTATCATATCGTCACATTCAATGGCACATGGAGCCTTTGCCACAATAGGGCTTGAAAATTCGGATGGCAGCACGGGAGTTCTCTATTCCTATCAAACAGTCTCTGTAGATTCGGAGCAGGCTATCAGATTTACCCCCTCAGGATTGACCTATACAATCGATCCCTCCGCTTTTTATGACGGTATCTATCTTACAACCAATATGTCCCTACCCGAACCGGGAATCCCCGATCTCATTGTACCCGCCAGTAACAGCACTATAGGCAATGCGGAGAGATTCGACTGGTCCGAAGCTTCCAACGCCGGTTCATATACCCTGAAAATATCAAAAAATGCGGACCTTAGCGGATCTGCCAATTATAATACCGGCACCAATACCTATTGGGATGTTTCCGGGTTAACAGTTGATGCTACCTACTATTGGGCGGTATTCGCGACAAACGCCACAGGTACAACATGGTCGGAGATAAAGCGGTTCTATACCAGTGCCACCCCTCCATCGACACCTGTACCGCAGACAATATGGATGGAGTTCACTGAAGAGAGAATGATCGATCTGCAATATACCGGAGGGGATGCCAGCGCAAAAACTGCGGTAATAACCACACTACCCGTAAGCGGGGAGCTTTATCAATATAACGCCGGCGTAAAGGGAGGCCAGATTACCTCGGTACCCACTAACGTAACCGACAGCGAGATGAGAGTTATCTATGTCGCCAACGGTTCCACTGGCAACAATGCCGGAAACTTTAATTTCCTGGTTCACGACAATAATGGCGACTCTTCTCCCGCACTTATAACAGTTAACGTAAATTCCGCCGGAGTGCCAAATCTCCTGCTGGCGGCTAAAAGCAGCAACGTAGAAATACAGTTTGACCGCCCAATGGCCGATCCTTCGGGCAAGGAGGCCCAATTTTCCGTCAGTGTCGATGGTTTCTCGGCAACGATCAGTTCAGTCGCCTTAAAGGAGGGCGATCCCTATACTATTTCGGTTACATTAAATGCGCCCCTGACTGGTACGGAAACCGTTCTAATCTCATACACTCAAGGAACTGTAGCCGCCTCCGCAGGCGGGTTGTTGCCCTCTTTCGCGGACCAACCTGTCAACCTACTTCTACAAACAATCTCATTCGATGCTCTACCCGCTACGACTTATGGCGATAGCCCCATAACACTCTCAGCTACGGCGTCAAGCGGCTTAACGGTCACATTTACAAGTTCAAACAGTTCGGTTGCTTCCATATTGGACAATACTCTTACTGTCAATTCGGCTGGAAGCTCCCAGGTTACGGCCCGGCAGATCGGCGATGATACCTATGCTCCTGTCAGATATATCAGGACACTAACGGTAGGAAAAGCGGCACAGACCATAACAATGTCCGATCTGCCGGCGACCAAGTATGGTGACGCCGACATTGACCCCGGAGCAACTGCCAGCAGCGGGCTAACGGTGACATACTCATCTAACAACACCGATGTAGCCACTATAGTGGACGGAAAGATCCGCATAACGGGAGCCGGAACGGCATCCATAACGGCGTCACAGGGGGGAAACCAGAACTACGAGGCGGCGCCAAACGTGAGCAAGACCCTGACGGTGGGCAAGGCGACCCAGACAATAACAATGTCCGAACTGCGGGCGGCCAAATATGGGGACGCCGATATAGACCCCGAAGCCACGGCCAGCAGCGGACTGACGGTAACATACTCATCTGACAACACCGATGTAGCTGCGATAGTGGACGGAAAAATCCGCATAACGGGGGCCGGCAACGCCACAATAACGGCCTCACAGGGGGGCGACCATAACTACGAAGCGGTGCCCGACGTGAGCGAGACGCTAACGGTGAACAAAGCGGACCTCACCTTCAAAGCCGACGATAAGGAGAGGGAGTATCTTGAAAGTAACCCTGTCC